>VGTA01000001.1 GCA_016874875.1 Deltaproteobacteria bacterium
GGGGGCGGGCGCGGCGGGCGCGGCGGGCGCGGCGGGCGCGGCGGGCGCGGCGGGCGCGGCGGGCGCGGCGGGCGCGGCGGGCGCGGCGGGCGCGGCGGGCGCGGCGGGCGCGGCGGGCGGGGGGGTACCGCCCTCGTCGGCGTCAAAGATGTCTGTCTCTTGCGTCACAGGGCGGCTCGCCGCGCCCTTGACGCGCGCGTCGCCCTTCGCGTCGCCCTTCGCGTCGCCCCTCTGCGCCTCCACGCGCGGCGACTCCACCGGCGCCTCAGGGGGCGCCAGACCCTCGAGGTCCGTGATTCCCTGCGGCGCCTCTAGCTCGAGGCGGGCGAGCAGCAGTCGCGCGCGCGACGAGAGGTCCTCGGCGGATGGGACGCGCTGGTCGGGGTTCTTGGCGAGGCAGTCCGCCACCAGCTGCGCCGCCTCGGGGTGGATGTGCAGCTCAGGGAACTGCGCGCGGATGTCGGGCACCGGGTCGGTCAGGTGCGCCATCATCGTGCCCTGCGGCGTCTCCGCCACGAAGGGCACGCGCCCCGTCAGCATCTGATAAAAGATCACGCCCACGGCGTAGATGTCGGTACGCTTGTCGAGGGGCTTGCCGCGCACCTGCTCGGGGCTCATGTACTGCGGAGTCCCGAACACGGCGCCCTGGAGGGTGAGCGCCTGCTTGGAGGCCTCGAGCAGCGTGTTGTCGTTGACGATCTTGGCGATGCTGAAATCGATGAGCTTGACGAAATCGGGGTGCCCGTCACGCGGGTCGATCTGGATGTTCTCGGGCTTGAGGTCGCGGTGAATCACCCCGCAGCGGTGCACCTCGGAGAGGGCGCCGCAGATCTGCTCGATGATGCGGAGGCAGCGATCGAGGGCGAGCGGCCCCTCGCTCTCCAAGAGCGAGAGCAGACTCTGCCCCTGCAGCAGCTCCATGATGATGTAGAACTCGCCGCGCTCCGTCTCGCCGTAGTCGTACACGGTCACCGTGTTGGGGTGGCGGAACTGCGAGGCCGTGAGCGCCTCGCGCTTAAAGCGCTCGAGCAGCTTGGGGTCCTTGGCCCAGTGCGCGTGCAGCACCTTAATGGCCACGTGGCGCCCGATGTTCACCTGCCGCGCCTCAAAGACGCGCCCCATCCCCCCCTCGCCGATGACCTGGAGCACCTCGTAGCGACCCCGATCGATGGTCTGGCCGACGAGCTCGCCGCCCCTCGATGCGCTTAAATCACTCATCTGCTCATCTGCTCTTGACTGTGTCGCTGATGTGGAGGGGGATGTGGAAGCGCGCGGCGCCCCTCTAGGGACCCCCGCAATCTACTTGATTGGGCTCGCGCTTTCTACAGCAAACTTCTACAGTACACCGCGCCCTCTAGCGCACACCGCGCCCTCTAGCGCAAGCCGCGCTCCGTGTACGCCCACGCGGCGAGGCAGCCGGCGAGTCCTGAGGCGCTGGTGGCGGAGGGCGCCAAGAGGAGCTCGAGGGCGCAGAAGGCGAGCGCCACCCACCGCAGGTCGCGGGCGGCGATGTTGAGCCACGGGAGGCGCTGAGCGCCGCCCTGCAGCCCCCAGGCGGTGATCAGCCCGCGCTGCAGCGCCGCGTCGCCGTGGAGGGGCGCCCCCCCCGCCGCGCTCAGCCACAGCGCCCCCGCCGCGCCCCCGGCGAGCGCCACCACCGCCACGAGGCGCGCGAGCCCCCGCGAGCCCACCCCTGGGCGTCGCTCTAGGGGGCGGGCGAACCACAGCAGGGTGAGGGCGCTGAGCGCGAGCGAGAAGACCACCCCCCCGAGCAGCAGCGCCGGCGCGAGCAGGGCGAGCGCCGCGGCGAGCGCCGTGTAGAGGGGCTCGCGACGCGGCGGCAGCCCCTGCGCGAGGCCGCTCGTCGAGTAGGCCCACAGCCCCCCGAGCAGGATCAGCGGCAGCGGCGAGCTGGGGGGGACGGCGAGGGGGGCGGTGAGCAGCCCCCAGAGCCGCCCCGCCCGCAGCCCCTCGGCGCTCAGCAGCGTCGCCCCCGGCGCCACGCTCGCCGCCACCGACAAGAGCGCCATCGCCCCCCACAGCGGCCACAGGAGGGAGGCGCGCGGCGGGAGGGCGCCGGCGACGAGCGCCTGCGCCCGCCGCCCGCCGCGCGCGACCTCGTCGAGCAGCGCCTGGAGGGGAGGGGGCGCGTGCGGCGGGCGGGGCGCGTGCGGCGGGCGGGGCGCGTGCGGCGGGCGGGGCGCGTGCGGCGGGCGGGGGGAGGACATGGGATGACTCCGCGTTGTGTTTCATTCGCCGCTTGGCTATACACCGATCCTCCAAAGCGCAACGCCTAAAACAACGCCCAGACCGCCCCCCTGTCCACCGAGGAGACTCCCTCATGCGCGCCTCGCGGCTCTACGCGCCCACCCTCAAAGAGAATCCCAACGACGCCGAGGTGGTGAGCCACCAGCTCCTCACGCGCGCCGGCTATATCCGCAAGCTCACCGCCGGGGTTTACGACTTCCTGCCCCTCTCGCGCCGCGTCCTGCGCAAGATCGAGACGATCATCCGCGAGGAGCTCGACCGCGCCGGCGCGCAGGAGCTGCTGATGCCCCTCGTGCAGCCCGCCGAGATCTGGCAGGAGTCGGGGCGCTGGCAGCAGTACGGCCCTGAGCTGCTGCGCTTTAAGGACCGCAAGGGCGCCGAGTTCTGCCTCGGCCCCACCCACGAGGAGGTCATCGTAGACATCGTCCGCCGCGACGTGCGCTCGTGGCGCGACCTGCCCCTCAACCTGTATCAAATCCAGGTCAAGTTTCGCGACGAGGTGCGCCCGCGCGCTGGGCTGATGCGCGGCCGCGAGTTTATCATGAAGGACGCCTACTCCTTTGACGTGGACGAGGCGGCGGCGCTCACCACCTACGACGCCATGTATGACGCCTACAAGGCGATCTTTACGCGCTGCGGTCTCGATTTCCGCCCCGTGGAGGCCGACACGGGCTCCATCGGCGGCTCGCGCTCCCACGAGTTTCAGGTGCTCGCCGAGAGCGGCGAGGACGCCATCGTGAGCTGCGACGCCTGCGACTACGCCGCCAACGTGGAGCAGGCGGAGCTGCGCGCCCCCGCCCTCGCCCCCGCCGCCCCGAGCGCCCCCGCCCCCACCGTGGTCGCCACGCCGCAGCTCAAGAGCATCGACGAGGTGAGCGCCCACCTCGGGCTGCCGGCGCGCGCCCTGATCAAGTCGCTGGTGGTGGAGGCGGACGGCGCGCTGGTGATGGCGCTGGTGCGCGGCGACCACGAGCTCAACGAGATCAAGCTCAAGAAGCTGCTCGGCGCCACCAGCGTGGAGATGGCCTCCGAGGAGCGGATTCTCAAGTCCTTTGGTGTGCCCGCGGGCTTCTTGGGGCCCCACGCCCTCCCCGCCGGCGCCGTGAGCCGCGTGGTGGCGGACGCCGCCCTGCGCGGCGCCGTGGACATGGCCACGGGCGCCAACACACGTGACGCGCACTTCACCGGCGTGAGCCTTGAGCGCGACGCGCAGGTGAGCGCCTACGCCGACCTCCGCCTCGCCGGCGCCGGCGACGACTGCCCCCGCTGCAGCGGCAAGCTCCGCGCCTTCCGCGGCATTGAGGTGGGGCACGTGTTCTATCTGGGCACCAAGTACAGCGCCGCCATGAAGTGCCACATCATCGACGAGCAGAGCGTGGAGCGCCCCATCGTGATGGGCTGCTACGGCATCGGCGTCTCGCGCGTGATGGCGGCCGCCATCGAGCAGAACCACGACGCCGAGGGCATCTGCTGGCCTATGGCGATCGCGCCCTTCCAGGTGCACATCCTCACGCTTCAGCCCAACGTCCCCGAGGTGGTCGCGTGCGCCGAGGCGCTCTATGCCGCCTGCCAGCGCGCGGGCATCGAGGCGCTCTACGACGACCGCGAGCTGCGCGCCGGCGCCAAGTTCAAGGACGCCGACCTGATGGGCATCCCGCTGCGGGTGGCCATCGGCGGGCGCGGCGTCAAGGACGGCGTGGTGGAGGTCAAGGGGCGCCGCGAGGCCGCCGCCACCCTGGTGCAGATCAGCGGGGCGGTGGAGCACCTCAAGGCGCAGATCGCAGGGCAGCTCACAGGGCAGCTCACGCCCGCAGAGCGCGCGCAGTGAGCGGCGAGCGCCCCCCGAGAGACAGAGACGAGCGCGCCCCCTACGAGGAGACGATCCTCTTTGGCGTCCACGCCCTCGCCACCGTCCTCGCCCACGCCCCTGAGCGCGTGCTGCGCGTCCTCTACAGCGGCCCCCGCCTCGGCGCGCGCGGCGCCGTGCTCGAGGCGGCGGAGGGGGCGGGCGTGGCGGTGGAGCAGGCGCGCGACCGGCAGCTCGACCACCTGCTCCCCGACGAGCAGCATCAGGGCCTCCTCGCCTTCGTGCGCCCCGCGCCGCTCGTCGAGTGGCACGACCTCTGCGCCCTCGCCGCCGCCCCGGAGGCGCCGCTGCTCGTGGCGCTCGACCAGGTGACCGACGCGCGCAACTTTGGCGCCATCCTGCGCTCCGCCGAGGCGCTCGGCGCCCGCGGCGCCGTCATCACCAGCAACCGCTGCGCCCGCCCCGGCCCCATCGCCGCGCGCACCTCGGCGGGGGCGAGCGAGCTGCTGCCCATCGCTATGGTCACCAACCTCTCGCAGGCGCTCCTCGAGGCCAAGGAGGCCGGCTTCCAGGTGGTGGGCGCTGACATGGACGGCGACCCCGCCTATGCGCTCGACTGGGCGCCCCCCACCGTCCTCGTCATCGGCGCTGAGGGCAAGGGCCTGCGCCATAAGACGCGCGCTACGTGCGACCACGTGGCGTCGATTCCGCTGCGCGGTCACACCGAGAGCCTCAACGCCTCCGTGGCGGCCGGCGTGCTCTTGTATGAGGCGAGCAAGGCGCGGGGGGGGCGCTAGAGGGGGCTGGGGCTAAAAAAACGCCCCCGCATAAAATAAATCTTGACCCGCCCCCCGAGAGCCGCTATATCCCTCCTCGCTCAACGGAGCAAAGCTGCGCTGGTGTAGCTCAATTGGCAGAGCAGCTGATTTGTAATCAGCAGGTTAAGGGTTCAAGTCCCTTCATCAGCTCTCGCTCCATCAGATCTCGATCTTTATACACAAACAAAGAGGTGCTAAGAGCCTCCCATGTCTCGCTGATCGCGCCTCGCGCGGTGAGCGTATCGTAGACGGGGGGATGTCCGAGTGGCCAAAGGAATCAGGCTGTAAACCTGACACGCGACGCGTTTCGAAGGTTCGAATCCTTCTCCCCCCACTCACCAGGCGAGGCCTTAGCTGCGCGGGAGTAGCTCAGTTGGTAGAGCGTCAGCCTTCCAAGCTGAACGTCGCGGGTTCAAATCCCGTCTCCCGCTCTGAGCGCCTTGGCTCTAAGCGCCTTGGCTCTGAGCGAATCTGCTCACCCCCTAGGTCAAGCGCCCACAGCGCCTCCGCCTCGGGGGAGCGCCTCTGTCTCCAGTGGGCCTCTGTATCTAGTGCGCCCCTGTCTTTGGTGGTAGTTAACACGCTGGCATAGCTCAGTCGGTAGAGCGCGTCCTTGGTAAGGACGAGGTCATCGGTTCAATCCCGATTGTCAGCTTTCACACCCCTCTCAACTCCTGAGTCCATCCAAAGAAGCCAACGCGCGTGGCTGGGCTCAAGTCCCTCTCTAGGAGATCCTCAAATGGCTAAAGAACAATTTGAGCGGACTAAGCCCCACGTGAACGTCGGCACGATCGGTCACGTGGACCACGGCAAGACCACCCTCACCGCGGCGATCACCAAGGTCCTCTTCGAGAAGAAGGGCTCTGGCAAGGTCATGAACTTCGAGGACATCGACAACGCTCCCGAGGAGCGCGAGCGCGGCATCACCATCTCCACCGCTCACGTCGAGTACGAGACGGACGCGCGCCACTACGCCCACGTCGACTGCCCCGGTCACGCCGACTACGTCAAGAACATGATCACCGGCGCGGCGCAGATGGACGGCGCGATCCTCGTGTGCTCCGCCGCTGACGGCCCCATGCCCCAGACCAAGGAGCACATCCTCCTCGCTCGCCAGGTGGGCGTGCCCGCCATCGTCGTGTTCCTCAACAAGTCCGACATGGTCGACGACGCGGAGCTCTTCGAGCTCGTCGAGATGGAGCTCCAGGAGGAGCTCGAGAAGCACGGCTTCAAGGACTGCCCCATCGTCCGCGGCTCCGCCCTCAAGGCCCTCCAGGGCGACGCGGGCGGCGTGGCGCAGATCATGCAGCTCATGGACACCGTGGACAGCCACATCCCCCAGCCTGAGCGCGAGATCGACAAGCCCTTCCTGATGCCCGTCGAGGACGTGTTCTCGATCCAGGGCCGCGGCACCGTGGCCACCGGCCGCGTGGAGCGCGGGATCGTCCGCGTCGGCGACGACGTGGAGATCATCGGCATCCGCCCCACCACCAAGACGACCATCACCGGCGTCGAGATGTTCCGCAAGCTGCTCGACGAGGGCCGCGCCGGCGAGAACGTCGGCTGCCTCCTCCGCGGCACCAAGCGCGACGAGATCGAGCGCGGCCAGGTGCTCGCCAAGCCCGGCACGATCAAGCCCCACACCAAGTTCAAGGCCTCGATCTACGTCCTCAAGAAGGAGGAGGGCGGCCGCCACAAGCCGTTCGGTAACGGCTACCGCCCCCAGTTCTACTTCCGCACGACGGACGTGACGGGCGTGATCAACATCGTCGCCAAGGAGATGTGCATGCCCGGCGATAACGCGGAGATCAGCGTCGAGCTCATCAACCCCATCGCCATGGACAAGGGCCTCCGCTTCGCGATCCGCGAGGGCGGCCGCACCGTGGGCGCCGGCCAGGTGACCGAGATCGTCGGCTAAGGCTCAGTCCCTCTAGGGCCATCGCGCCCAGAGACCGACGCCCCGACGGGGGGCAACCAAGGGCGTGCGCGGCCTCAAGAGCTGCGCACGCCTTTGTTTAGGGCGCGCAGCGCTCGGGGTTCAACTCCCCGCGGTCTCCTCAACCACACCCTCAGCCCTCCACCCACCTAGACGCCTTCGCCTAGCGTGGGGGCGGGCGCCCATCGAGAGCCTAGGCTCTGAGGTCGTGTGCGGTCCCGCGCTCAGCTCGCACCTCTCACGCCTCTCGCGCCCTTGCAGGTGCGTCGCCTCGGCTCGCTCTCAACCGCAGGGGACCTCCTATGTCAAGCACCGCACCTAGCGCCGTCCGCGCCGTCGACCAATCTCAGGCGCTCCAGGACCGCCTCAAGCGTGGATTCTACTTCCTCGCCACCCTGGCCGCCGCCGTCTTCTACACCAAGCTGATGGCCTCGGCGTTCGCCGCGCTCGCGTTGAAGGACGCCCCGCTGCTCGGGCGCGGCTTCACGATGAGCACGGTCTACGCCCTCGGGCTCACCGCCCTCACGATCTGGTTCGCCCTCGCCTCGCCGCGCGCGCGCCTGTTCATCGATGAGGTGGCGCAGGAGCTGGTCAAGGTGTCGTGGCCCACCTTTGACGAGTCCAAGCTGCAGACCATCCAGATCGCCCTCACGACGGCCATCATCGCCGTGATTCTCTACGTCTTTGACTTTGTGTTTGGTGGTCTCACCAACATGATTCTCTCCTTTTAAGCGGGGCGCCAGAACATGTCTGAGCACGCTCAACTCGGCGCCTGGCACATCGTCCAGACCGCCCCCCGCGCAGAGCTCGACGTGAGCGCCTCGCTCGCGCGCCTCTGCAACGCAGAGGGGCACGAGCACGCCCTCGTCCCAGCCCTCTCCGCCATCAGCCACACGCACCGCGGCAGCGTGCCCTACTTTGGGCTCGTGTTTTGGCGCGTGGAGCTCACCGCCGACCTGCGCCGCGCCGCCGAGGCGCTGCCCGGCGTCCACGGGCTGGTCTGCGAGCCGGAGACCTACATCCTCGAGTTCGACGGCGGCGGCAACGACCACGTCTCTCAGGCGATCGCCAAGATCAACCAGGTGGGCATCACCCAAGAGGTGGCCGCCGGGCGCGCCCCCTTCGTGCTGACCGCCCTCACGGAGGCCTCCAAGCAGACTCACAGCAAGGCCATCCCCGCCCTCTACCTAGAGCTCCACGGGCGCCCCGCGCCGCGCACCACCTCGTTCCTCGAGGTGAAGATGCGCTGCACGGCGCACACCCGCCGCCTCCTGCGCGAGATTCCCGGCGTGGTCGACCTGCTCGGCGGCGACTCCCCCGTGGTCCGCCGCGGCAAGGCGCTCACGCGCGACCACGAGGCGCGCCCGGTCACCGTCCGCCCAGAGGTGGTCGAGGTCCTCCGGGGCTACCTGTATCACGTCTATGTGCTCCAGACGTCGTCCAACTTTGAGGAGCAGGTCATCCGCTCGCTCCACGCCACGCGCTCTCAGCAGGAGGCCGCCCTGTTCGCGGGGAGCTCCTCGGGTCTGCTGATCAACGGCGTGCGCCTCGTCAACGGCGAGCAGCGCGCCGAGCCGGGGCGCAACGTCAAGGGCTACATGTACATCTCCGCCCACATGGACGCCGACAGCTGGCACATCATCAAGTCGATTCCGCGCGTCATCGGCTTCGTGGGCGGCCAGAGCCTCGAGAAGGTGCGCCCCGTCTCGAGCCGGGAGCTCGACAGCGTGGGCTTCTCGCGCCGCGACGTCAAGCAGGGCGCGGCGGTCAAGGTGGAGGAGGAGGCGCTCTACTCGGTGGGCGACCTCGTGGACATCATCGACGGCCCCTTCGCCACCTACGCCGGGCAGGTGCAGGACGTGGACTCGCAGGGCAAGCTCCTCAAGGTCCTCATCTCCACCAGCCACTCCTCCTCGTCCCGCGACGCCCGCGCCCGCTTCTCGACGGACCTCAGCTTCTCGGCGGAGGTGGAGTTTAAGCAGGTGCGCCCGGCAGAGCTCTGAGCGCGCGGCGCCGCGCGCGGCGCCGCTCATCACAAAAAAACTTGACAACCCGGCGCCCTCTCTTTAGAGAGGTCAACCCTTGATGCGCGGCGCCCGCCCGTCAAACTCGTCGCGCCTCAACCGTCGCGCCTCAACCGCGACCTGAGGGCGCGACCTGAGGACCACCCCCTAGAGGACCCCATGGCAAAAGAAATCACCGGCTACATCAAGCTGCAGATCCCCGCAGGGGCTGCCAACCCCTCGCCCCCCGTGGGCCCCGCGCTCGGCCAGCGCGGCGTGAACATCATGCAGTTCGTGAAGGAGTTCAACGCTCGCACGCTCGATCAGAAGGGCACCATCGTCCCCGTGGTGCTCACGGTCTACAAGGACCGCTCGTTCACCTTCATCGTCAAGAGCCCCCCCGCGCCCATCCTCCTGCTCAAGGCGGCCGGCGTGCAGAAGGGCTCCGCGGAGCCCAACAAGACCAAGGTCGGCGCCGTGAGCGCCGCCCAGGTCCGCCAGATCGCCGAGACCAAGCTCGCTGACCTGAACACGGACAGCCTCGAGAGCGCCATGCGCTCCGTGCGCGGCACCGCGCGCTCCATGGGCATCACCGTCAACGACTGAGAGCCCCCGAGCTGAGGCCCCCGAGCTGAGGCCCCTCCCCCTAAGCCCCTGGGAGCGCGCGGCGTGTGCGCACCACCACACCAGGGCGTCCCACACTCACCCCACCACAAAGGGAATCCAACATGCCCAAGAGAGGCAAGCAGCATCGCGCGATGGCCGCCCAGGTCGACCGCTCGCGCGCCTACACCGCCGCTGACGCCATAGCGATCCTCAAGAAGGTCCGCTACGCTAAGTTTGACGAGACGGTCGAGGTCTCCCTGAACCTCGGCGTCAACCCCCGCCACGCCGACCAGATGGTCCGCGGCGCGGTGGTCTTCCCCAACGGCCTCGGCAAGAAGGTCCGCGTGCTCGTGTTCGCCAAGGGCGACAAGGAGAACGAGGCCCGCGACGCCGGCGCTGACTACGTGGGCGGCATGGACTACGTGGAGAAGATCCAGAACGAGGGCTGGCTCGACTTTGACGCCGCCGTCGCCACCCCCGACATGATGGGCGTGGTGGGCCGCATCGCCCGCATCCTCGGCCCCCGCGGCCTCATGCCCAACCCCAAGGTCGGCACCGTGACGTTTGACGTCGCCAACGCCGTCCGCGAGATGAAGGCGGGCCGCGCGGAGTTCCGCGTCGACAAGGCCGGCATCATCCACGTGCCCATCGGTAAGGTGTCGTTTGATGACCAGAAGCTGGTCGAGAACCTCGCCACGCTCATGGAGCTCATCATGCGCCTCAAGCCCTCCACCTCCAAGGGTGTCTATCTCAAGCGCGCCACCATCTCCTCGACGATGGGCCCTGGGATTCCCCTTGACACGAGCGCGATCACGAGCCATACCGCTTGAGCTCCGCGCGCCCAGGCGCGCCCCGCACCCCCTGACCCACTCACACCCCACCCCAGGACCAACCACAGACAGCTGGTGCGCACGCGCTTAAATGACGCCGTGGCGACCGCGCGGACCCCGCGCGGCGCTCGGCGCTCAGCCCGCCGAGGGAGGCCCCACAGCTCTCGTAGCTGCTCCTTCGTTGTCGCTCTCTGCTTCTGGGACTAGAGAGAAGGAACAACACCGTGAACCGCGAACAGAAGACACAAGCCATCGAGCGCCTCCAGAGCGCGCTCGCCTCGGCGCCCTCTGTGGTCGTGGCGGGCTTTAGCGGCTTGACCGTGGAGGCGACCGACAAGCTGCGCAGCGAGCTGCGCAAGTCGGGCGTCTCGTATGAGGTTGTGAAGAACACCCTCGTCAAGCGCGCCATCGCCGGCACCGACAAGGAGGGCATGGGCGCCCTCCTCAAGGGCAACTCCGCCATCGCCTTCCACAGCGAGGACCCCGCCCTCCCCGCCAAGCTCCTCAAGGACTTCGCCAAGACCAACGCCGCGCTCACCCTGCGCGGCGGCTGGGTCGCCGGTGACGTCCTCGACGCCGCCGGCGTGGAGGTCCTCTCCAAGCTGCCCGGCAAGAACGAGCTCCGCGCTCAGCTCCTGAGCCTCTTTAGCGCCCCCGCCTCGAGCTTCGCCCGCCTCCTGCAGGCCAAGCTCGACCAGGCCAACGGCGGCGCTGAGGCGACCTCCGAGGCGTCCGCTGAGGCCTGAGTCCTCCCGCGCCTCGCTCCCCCCTAGACCCCACGCGACAGCACCCACGACAGCGTAACAGACAGCGCACCGCGCAACCGTAAGGACAGAGACAATGAGCATCTCCAAGAACGACGTGATCGACTTCCTCAGCAACCTCTCCATCATCGAGATGGCCAACCTCGTCAAGGAGCTCGAGGGCAAGTGGGGCGTCAGCGCCGCCGCCCCCGTGGCCGTCGCCGCCGCCGCCGTCGAGGCCCCCGTGGTGGAGGAGCAGACCGAGTTCACCGTGATCCTCAAGGACGGCGGCGCCAAGAAGGTGAACGTGATCAAGGTCATCCGCGAGCTCACCAGCCTCGGCCTCAAGGAGGCCAAGGACCTCGTCGACCAGGCCCCCAACACCGTCAAGGAGGCCGTGTCCAAGACCGAGGCCGCCGACATCAAGAAGAAGCTCGAGGAGGCCGGCGCCACTGTCGAGGTCAAGTGACTCGCAGAGGCCCCGAGGGGCTGAGCCCCACCCCCTGCTACGGCAGGAGATAAGAGGCGCCACGCGCGCCCCTTCGCGGGGCCGCGTGAGTGGTCTCTTTGTTTTTTATCTGTTTTTTATTCCCATGTTCTGAGGCGCGCCCCTGCGCGCCGCTGCGACGAGGGCGCTCCCTGGATGATATCGAGCGGAGCCCCTAGCAAGCTCCTGAGGCAGACGCCTCTCGCGCCGGCTCGCGATGCGAGCCCCCCTCTAGCCCCCAAACGCTCGTCCCTCACGCGCTCAGAGAGGAGTCCCTATGGCCTCGGTCGTGCAACGGAACTTTAGAATCCGCAACAGCTATGGTCAGGTGAAGCGGAGGGTCGAGGTCCCCAACCTCATCGACCTCCAAAAGAAGAGCTATGACAAGTTCTTGCAGAAGGATGTGCCGGCCCACGAGCGCGTCAACGTCGGTCTGCAGGCGGCGTTCAAGAGCATCTTCCCCATCACCGACAACGGCCGCCGCGCGTCCATCGAGTTCGACAGCTACTCGTTTGATGAGCCCACGCACACGGTCACGGAGTGCCTCCAGCGCACCACCACCTACCAGGCGCGCCTCAAGGTGCGCCTGCGCGCCATCTCCTATACCGACGAGGGCGCCCTCGAGAGCCCCATCGAGGACGACATCTTCTTTGGCGAGATTCCTCTGCAGACCGACGAGGGGACCTTTATCGTCAACGGCACCGAGCGCGTCATCGTCTCGCAGCTGCAGCGCTCGCCCGGCACCTCGTTTAGCCACGACGGCGGCAAGGGGCAGGGCTCCAAGTTCATCTACTCGGCGCGCATCATCCCCTACCGCGGCTCGTGGCTCGACTTTGAGTTCGACTCCAAGGACATCCTGCACGCCCGCATCGACCGCCGCCGCAAGGTGAACGCCACGGTCCTGCTGCGCGCCATGGGCTACACCACCCAGGAGATCATGACGCTCTACTACCCCACAGAGCGCATCGAGCTCCTCGACGAGAACCCGCGCCTGGCGCGCCGCTACTACTTCCATGAGGACTACCTCAAGGGCAACCCCGTCCTCGAGCGCCGCGACCTCGCCCTCACGCACCACAGCGACGCCCTCAAGAAGCTGTCGCGCAAGGTCAAGCTCAAGGCGGTGTTCGGCGCCCTCGAGGCGCACACGCGCGTGGTCAACCTCAAGGACTTCAACGAGCGCGCCTCCGCCTCCTCGCGCTGCGCCAACATCACCGCCTCCCTCGGCGGCGACAAGCTCACCTGGCTGTTCGCGCGGCCCATCCAGAGCGACCAGGGCGTCACCATCGTGGAGGTGGGCGAGGCGCTCACCCCCGAGGTGCTCGACCTCGTGCAGCGCTCCATGCAGCGCACCGCGCAGGGCGCCGAGCTGGCGCTCTTTAACCCCTCCTCGTCTGAGGCGATGAGCG
Organism: Deltaproteobacteria bacterium; assembly: GCA_016874875.1. Taxonomy (GTDB): domain Bacteria; phylum Myxococcota_A; class Bradymonadia; order UBA7976; family VGTA01; genus VGTA01. Next base: position 12,905 of record VGTA01000001.1, read on the forward strand.
CCGTGCGCGCCGCCCTCTCCAAGCTCACCAAGGGCGTGGACGGCGTGATGTGGGGCTTCACCTACGGCGCCTCCTATGTGTCGGAGGGCGCCGCGCGCCAGATCTGCGCCCCGGGCGACGGGCTGTCGCTGAGCGCCCTGTTCCAGATGCAGGCGGCGGGCCTCGAGGAGGCGAGCGTGTTCTGCGCGGACGGCGGCAGCGAGAGCGACCTGATGCGCGAGATGATCCGCTCGCAGCTCCGCGGCGTGGATGACGTGTCGTCGTGGTACATCTTCCAGGACGTCGCCCTCGACGCCGACGGCGCCGAGGTGATCGCCGGCAACACGCGCCTCTCCTTTGGGCACCTCGCGCGCCTGGCGTTCGCCGGCCACGAGAAGGTGAGCATCTACCGCACCGTGAGCTTTACGAATCGCCGCCAGATGGAGCGCAAGCACAACGTGTCGCTCGAGGGCGGCTATGTGCTCATCCGCCTCGATGACCTCAAGGGCGCCGTGAGCGCCGAGGACATCTACTCGGCGGTGAGCGGCGAGCTGATCAAGGGCTCCAACCAGTACATCGGCGGCGCGGAGGAGGGCGAGCGCCTCGACGTGGACACGCTGATTCGCGAGGGCATCAAGGTCCTCAACGTGTACCTGATCGACGACAACCACTTCAGCCCGGCGCTCCGCAACACCCTCATGAGCGACCTCGGCCGCGCCAGCGACGGCGACCGCGTGGTGGAGAGCCCCGGGGACGTGGCGGAGATGCGCGAGCTCATCCGCGGCCTCAACGAGCGCGGCGAGAACGACTTTGGCTACCGCGAGGACCTCAGCGGCGCCGACCTCACGCAGATCGCGCAGTCGCTCAAGCAGATCTACGCGCGCATCCGCCCGGGGGACCCCGCCAAGGTGGACGGCTCCTACAAGCTGCTCCGCCAGCAGTTCTTCGCCGCCGACCGCTACGACCTGAGCGAGGTGGGGCGCATGAAGCTCAACCACAAGTTCAAGATCAAGGTGGACCTCGCGCACACCACCCTGACGCCTCAGGACATCGTGGAGTCCATTCGCTACATCCTGGCGCTGCGCGATGACAACTCCGTGCTCTACCGCAAGGAGGAGGACGGCGGCTTCACCAAGCTCGACATCATGCTCGACGACATCGACCACCTCGGCAACCGCCGCGTGCGCGTGGTGGGCGAGCTGATGGAGCAGCAGTTCCGCACCGGCCTCGTCCGCATGGAGCGCGGCGTCAAGGAGCGCCTCGGGCCCCGCGACGAGGAGCGCGGGCGGAACCTCAAGGACATGGTCAACCCCAAGCCCGTGTCGGGGACCGTCAAGGAGTTCTTTGGCTCGAGCCAGCTGTCGCAGTTCATGGACCAGACGAACCCGCTCAGCGAGGTCACCCACAAGCGCCGCCTCTCCGCCCTCGGCCCCGGCGGGCTGAACCGCGACCGCGCGGGCTTTGAGGTCCGCGACGTGCACATGACGCACTACGGCCGCATCTGCCCCATCGAGACGCCTGAGGGCCCCAACATCGGCCTCATCGCCTCGCTGTCCACCTACGCGCAGATCAACGACTACGGCTTTATTGAGACGCCTTACCGCCGCGTGCGCGTCTATGACGAGCAGGGCGCCGAGGTCACCAAGGAGTCCGTCGCCGGCGCCCGCCGCGCGCGCATGGACGAGGAGTACACCTACTACAACGCCCTCGACGAGGAGTACCTCGAGGAGCTGTGGCAGACCTCCCCCAACAAGTACAACGGCCTTCAGCACATCGCGCAGGCCAAGCTCAACGTGGACGACGGGGGCTGGCTGCTCGACCCCATCGTCAACGTGCGCGCCTCGGGTGATTTTATCACCGTCGCCCCCCACGAGGTGAACCTCGTCGACGTGAGCCCCAACCAGCTCGTGTCGGTGGCTGCGTCGCTGATTCCGTTCCTCGAGAACGACGACGCCAACCGCGCCCTTATGGGCTCCAACATGCAGCGCCAGGCGGTCCCGCTCCTCGTGACCCGCGCCCCCCTCGTGGGCACGGGCATGGAGATTCGCGTGGGCAAGGACTCCGGCGTGACCGTGGTGGCTAAGCGCGACGGCGTGGTGGACTCGGTGGACGCGGAGCGCGTCGTGATCCGCCCGGACTCGCAGGACAGCTTCGCCGAGCCCGACATCTACAACCTCGTCAAGTTCCGCCGCTCCAACCAGAACACCTGCCTCAACCAGCGCCCCATCGTGGAGCGCGGCGACCGCGTGCGCGCGGGGGACGTGATCGCCGACGGGGCGAGCACGGAGCAGGGCGAGCTGGCGCTCGGGCGCAACGTGGTGGTGGCGTTTATGCCCTGGTGCGGCTACAACTTCGAGGACTCGATTCTGATCTCTGAGCGCCTGGTGCAGGAGGACGTGTACACGTCCATCCACATCGAGGAGTTTGAGTGCAGCGCCCGCAACAACAAGCTCGGCGATGAGGAGATCACCCGCGACATCCCCATGGTCAACGAGGCCACCCTCAACAAGCTCGACCAGTCGGGCATCATCCGCATCGGCACCTACGTGCAGGCGGGCGACATCCTCGTGGGGAAGACGACGCCCAAGGGCGAGACGCCCATCAGCGCTGAGGAGCGCCTCAACCAGGCGATCTTCGGCCACAAGGCCAAGGAGGTGAGCGACACCTCCCTGCGCGTCCGCACGGGCGTCTCCGGGACCGTCATCGGCGTCAAGGTCTTTAACAGCAAAGAGAAGGACCTCAGCGACCGCGAGAAGGGCGTGGAGCTCTCGGAGGTGGCCAAGCTCTCCAAGGAGCGCGACGCCTACCTCGAGATCATCTACAGCAACGCCTATCGCGAGCTGCGCGCGCTGATGGTGGACCAGAAGTCGTCGGTCTCGGTGCGCGACGAGGCGAACCAGGTGATCATCAAGAGGAACGACGTGCTCACCGCTGACCTGCTCAGCCGCGTGCCCGACGAGAAGCTCGAGCTCATCCGCTTCCGCAGCGAGGGCGACCTCGAGGAGCGCCTCGACGCCGTCAAGAAGACGCTCGGAGAGCGCGTCAAGAAGATCAATGAGGAGTTTGAGGCCCGCAAGAAGAAGCTCCTCGAGGGCGACGACATGATGCCGGGCGTCCTTGAGATGGTGAAGGTCTATGTGGCCATCAAGCGCAAGCTGCAGGTGGGCGACAAGATGGCGGGGCGCCACGGCAACAAGGGCGTCATCTCGCGCGTGCTCCCCCTCGAGGACATGCCCTTCTTGGAGGACGGCACCCCCGTCGAGATGGTGCTCAACCCCCTCGGCGTGCCCTCGCGCATGAACATCGGCCAGATCCTCGAGACCCACCTCGGCTGGGCGGCGCGCGGCCTGGGACTCAAGATCAACCGCCTGCTCGAGTCGGGCGTGGTGGAGGCGCACCTGCGCGATGAGCTCAAGCGCTACTACTCCGACGACGCGCACCAGGCGCTCATCGACTCCATGGGCCTCGAGGACCTCCAGGCCATGATCCGCGGTCTCCGCGAGGGCGTGCACGTGGCGAGCCCGGTCTTTGACGGCGCGCCCGAGCACAAGCTCAAGGAGGCCCTCGCCCTCGCCGGCCTCCGCGCCGACGCGCGCAGCGTGCTCTTTGATGGGCGCACTGGCCGCGCCTTCGACAACCTCGTCACCGTGGGCGTCATGTATGTGCTTAAGCTGCACCACCTCGTGGACGAGAAGATCCACGCGCGCTCCGTTGGGCCCTACAGCCTCGTGACGCAGCAGCCCCTCGGCGGCAAGGCGCAGCTCGGCGGGCAGCGCCTCGGCGAGATGGAGGTGTGGGCGATGGAGGCGTACGGCGCCGCCTACACGCTGCAGGAGTTCCTCACGGTGAAGTCCGATGACATCGTGGGGCGCTCTGAGATGTACAAGTCCATCGTCAAGAACTCGTTTGACCTCAAGAGCGGCCTGCCGGAGTCCTTCCGCGTGCTCATCCAGGAGCTCAAGAGCCTCGCGCTCAACGTGGAGACGCTCAACCTCGAAGACGAGTGACCCGCTCGCGCGGCGCCCTCGGCGGCCGCGTGGGCGAAATCTCTTGACGACATCGCCCGCTTCCTATATGTGAGCCTTCCTTGGGGTAGGCTCACCTCCGCCGGTCGCCTCGGGCGCTCGGCGTGGCGCGATTTCCCCCGCGCCGCCTCGCGCGCACTCTCGCCTCGCCCGATCCCTCCCGATCCCTCCCGATCCCTCCCCTCCCACTCCTCCCACCCCACCCACCCTCTCCCCCCACCCACCACCAGCGAGTCACTATGCCGACGATTAGCCAGCTGGTCCGTAAGGGACGCCAGGACAAGGCCGACAAGACGTCGACGCCTGCCCTCAAGAGCTGCCCGCAGCGCCGCGGCGTCTGCGTGCGCGTCTACACGGCCACTCCCAAGAAGCCCAACTCCGCCATGCGTAAGGTCGCCCGCGTGCGCCTCACCACCGGCATCGAGGTCACCAGCTACATCCCCGGTGAGAAGCACAACCTCCAGGAGCACTCCGTGGTCCTCGTCCGCGGCGGTCGCGTGAAGGACCTCCCCGGCGTCCGCTACCACATCATCCGCGGCACGCAGGACACCTCCGGCGTGGACAACGGCCGCAACCAGGGCCGCTCCAAGTACGGCGTCAAGCGCCCCAAGAAGTAAGGTGAGGCGCGCGGCGCCCTGCGCCGCGGTGCCCTGCCCTCCCCCTGCGACGTCGCCGGGCGGCTGGGCAGACCAAGCGCGTTAAGCGCGTCAAGCGCGTCAAGCGCCCCAAGAACTCAAGAAGATCAGAAAGAGAGAGCTGAATGCCTCGTCGCCGCGAAGTGCCTAAGCGGGAAATTTTACCTGAGTCCAAGTTTGGCGATCTGTTGCTCGCCAAGTTTATGAACTGCCTGATGACGCGTGGGAAGAAGTCCATCGCCGAGGCGGTGGTCTATGAGGCCCTCGACGAGCTGGCTCGCCGCACGGGCGAGAGCGGCCTCGACGCCTTCAAGAAGGCCCTCGAGAACGTCAAGCCCAGCGTTGAGGTCAAGGCCCGCCGCGTGGGCGGCTCCACCTACCAGGTGCCCATGGAGATCCGCGACGCCCGCCGCGTGGCCCTCGGCATCCGCTGGGTCATCGGCTATGCGCGCAAGCGCCCCGAGAAGACCATGGCCAAGAAGCTCGCCGGCGAGCTCTTCGACGCTGTCAACAACCGCGGCAACGCGGTCAAGAAGCGCGAGGACACCCACAAGATGGCCGACGCTAACAAGGCGTTCGCGCACTACCGCTGGTAAGTTGAGCTAGAGCATGGCGCGCCTCTCCCCCCTCGATCGAGTCCGCAATATCGGCATCATGGCCCATATTGACGCGGGCAAGACCACCACCACCGAGCGCATCCTCTATTACACGGGGAAGAGCCACAAGCTCGGTGAAGTGCACGAGGGCACCGCGGTGATGGACTACATGGCCCAAGAGCAAGAGCGCGGGATCACCATCACCTCCGCCGCCACTACGTGCGAGTGGGCGGGGCACATCATCAACATCATCGACACCCCCGGGCACGTGGATTTCACCATCGAGGTCGAGCGCTCGCTGCGCGTCCTCGACGGCGCCATCACGGTCCTCGACGGCGTCGCCACCGTGGAGCCGCAGACGGAGACGGTGTGGGAGCAGGCGAATCGCTATCGCGTGCCCCGCGTGGTCTTTGTCAACAAGCTCGACCGCGTGGGCGCCGACATCGACGCTAACATCACCGCCCTCGTCGACCGCCTCGGCGCCAACCCCATCCAGGTGCAGCACCCCATCGGCGCGGAGGCGAGCTTCCGCGGCGTGGTGGACCTCGTCACGCTCGAGTGCCTGCTGTGGGACGACGACTCGCTGGGCGCTGAGATCTCGCGCTGCTCCCTCGCCGAGCTCGGCGACGCCGACCTCACCGATGAGGCTGAGCTGCGCCGCGAGCTCATGATCGACGCCCTCGCCGCCCTCGATGACGCCCTCGCCGCCCGCGGCGGTGACGCATCGCCCGAGGAGCTGCGCGCCGCCCTGCGCCGCGTCACCTGCGCCCAGTTGGCCGTCCCGGTCCTCTGCGGCTCCGCCTTCAAGAACAAGGGCGTGCAGACGCTGCTCGACGCGGTGGTCGCCTACCTCCCCTCGCCTCTCGACGTCCCCCCCGTGGAGGGCTTTGAGGTGCGCGGCAAGGAGGTGCTCGCGGAGCGCGTGACGCGCGCCGCTGCCGACGACGCCCCCGCCTCGGCGCTCGCCTTCAAGATCGTGAGCGACACCTACGGGGCGCTCGCCTACCTCCGCGTCTACTCGGGGGTGATCAGGGCGGGCGACGCGCTCTTTAACGCCACCAAGGGCAAGCGCGAGCGCGTCAACCGCCTCATGCGCATGCACGCCAACCTCCGCGAGGAGATCGAGGTCGCCTATGCCGGCGACATCGTGGCGGTGGTGGGCCCCAAGGACGTGAGCACGGGCGACACGCTCTGCGCCGATGAGCACAGGCTGCTGCTCGAGAAGATAGAGTTCCCTGTGCCCGTGATGCGCGTGGCCATCGAGCCCAAGGCGACCGCGGATCAAGACAAGCTCGCGCAGGCCCTTGAGCGCCTCGCCCTCGAGGACCCGTCCTTTCAGGTCCTCACCGACCGCGAGACGGGCCAGACCCTGATCGCGGGCATGGGCGAGCTGCACCTCGAGGTCCTCGTCCGCCGCCTGGCCGACGACTTCAACGTCAAGGCCAACGTGGGCAAGATGCGCGTGGCGTACCGCGAGACGGTGACCGGCAGCGCCGAGGTGGAGCACACCTTTGAGCGCCCCTCCGCCACCGGCAAGGGCCAGTTCGGCCACTGCCGCCTCCGCGTCTCGCCCGCCTCGCGCGGCGAGGGTCTGCGGTTCTTGAGCCGCCTTCCGGCGGCGGGCGGCAGAGAAGGCGGCAGAGAAGGCGGCAGAGAAGGCGGCAGGGACGCGAAGGGCGGCAGAGCCCAAAAGCAGCCCAAGGAGGCGCGCGACGCCGCCCCCGCCTTCCCCGAGGCGCTCGCGCAGGCGATTCGCGCCAGCGTAGAGTCGATCTACTCCTCCGGCTGCATCGCGGGCTACCCGATGGTCGACCTGACCGTCGAGGTGCTCGAGGCGCGCCTCCACGAGACCGACTCCACGGAGGCCGCCTACCAGGTCGCCGCCGCGATGGCGCTCCGCGAGGCGTGCAACGCCGCCGCCCCCACGCTGCTCGAGCCCTTCATGAGCCTCGAGGTGATTCTGCCCGAGGGCGAGGACATGGGAAACATCATCGGCGACATCAACAGCCGCCGCGGCGAGATCTCCGGCGTCACCTTCCGCGGCAACAGCCAGGTGGTGACGTCGCTGGTCCCGCTCGAGCAGATGATGGGCTACGCGACCAAGATGCGCACCATGACGCACGGCCGCGGACGCTACACCATGACCTTTGACCGCTACGCGCCCGTGTCGCCAGAGGTGGCAAAGATGTTGATGGGATTTTAAGGTTCTTGTTGACCTGCGCACAGAAAACCATTAAGAGGTCTGCCCGCGCGGTAGGCCGGTGGCGTCATGCTCAATCGCTCGCCCCATCATGCACCTAGATCAGGAGATCCGTAAACTATGGCATCCAACACCATCCGCATCCGCTTGAAGGCCTACGACCACAAGCTCCTCGACCAGTCCACCAGCCAGATCGTCAAGATCGTGCAGGTCACGGGCGCCAAGGTCGCCGGCCCCATCCCGCTCCCCACCAGCATTAGCCGTTACACGGTGCTGCGTGGCCCCCACGTCAACAAGAAGAGCCGCGAGCAGTTCGAGATCCGCACCCACAAGCGCCTCCTCGACATCGTCGACCCGACTCAAGAGACGATCAACGCGCTCATCCAGCAGCTCGACCTGCCGCCTGGTGTGAGCGTGGAGCAGAAGAAGAACTAAGGACACAGGGAAAATAATCATGGCTCAGCTTAAAGTCATCAATCAGAACGGTGATGAGCTTGACACGATCGAGGTCAACGACGCCGTCTTTGGCGTTGAGGTCCGCGAGCACCTCTTCTATGAGGTGGTGAAGTGGCAGCTCGCCAAGCGCCGCGCGGGCACCGCGAGCACCAAGGGTCGCAGCGAGGTCGCGGGCGGCGGCATCAAGCCGTACAAGCAGAAGGGCACCGGCCGCGCTCGCCAGGGCTCCATCGTCGCCCCGAACCACGTGGGCGGCGGCATCGTGCACGGCCCCAAGCCGCGCAGCTACGCCTACAACATCTCCAAGAAGCTCCGCCGCGCCGCCCTGTGCAGCGCGCTCACCAAGCGCGCGCAGGAGGGCCGCCTCCTGGTGGTCCGCGACCTCGGCCTCGATGAGGTGAAGACCAAGACGGCCTCCGCCATCTTCACCAAGATCGCCAAGGACCCCAGCGAGAGCAAGGTGGCCAAGCGCCGCAGCTGCAAGGCCAACGCCCTCATCATCGGCCCCCGCGCCGAGGCGGACAGCGCGCTCAAGAACCTCAAGCTCTCCGTGCGCAACCTCCCCAAGGTGAACTACCTGCCCGTCGAGGGCCTCAACGTCTACGACATCCTCAACCACCGCTTCCTCGTGCTCCGCGAGCCCGAGGTGCGCCACCTTGAGGAGATCTTGGGTTAATCATGAGCCACAAAGAGATCCACCGCATCATCAAGCGCCCCGTCTTCAGCGAGAAGAGCATGACCCTCAAGGAGAACCTGAACAAGGTGACCTTTGAGGTGGACCGCGACGCCAACAAGCTCGAGATCCGCGAGGCCATCGAGGCCCTCCTCGGCGCCAAGGTCAAGGCCGTGAACACCCTGATCGTTCGCGGCAAGAGCAAGCGCATGGGCCGCTTCAGCGGCCGCCGCTCCAACTGGAAGAAGGCCGTCGTGACCCTCGCCGAGGGCTCGTCCGTGGCGGCCTTTGACCTGATGGACCAGTTCAACGAGGTCGACGCTGACGGCGCCGGGGAGAATCAGTAATCATGGCGATGAAGAAGTTTAAGCCCACGTCGGCAGGTCGCCGCGGCATGACCGTGAGCGACTTTGAGGAAATCACCACCGACAAGCCCTTCAAGGGCCTCACCACCGCCCTCCGCAAGCGCGCCGGCCGCAACGTCCACGGCCACATCACCGTGCGCCGCCGCGGCGGTGGCCACAAGCGCCGCTACCGCATCATCGACTTCCGCCGCGACAAGTTCGGCGTGCCCGCCCGCGTGACCACGATCGAGTACGATCCCAACCGCAGCGCCCGCATCGCCCTCCTCACGTACGTCGACGGCGAGCGCCGCTACATCCTCGCCCCCGACGGCCTCGCCGTGGGCCAGGAGGTGCTCTCGGCGCGCGACGCGGACGTGCGCCCCGGCAACAGCCTGCCCCTGCGCAACATCCCCCTCGGCACCATCGTGCACGCCGTGGAGCTCAAGATCGGCGCCGGCGCCAAGCTGTGCCGCGCCGCCGGCGTGGGCGCGCAGCTGCTGGCCAAGGACGGCGACTGGAGCCAGCTCCGCCTGCCCTCCGGCGAGGTCCGCATGGTGCACCTGAACTGCCGCGCCACGGTGGGCCAGGTGGGCAACGCCGAGCACCAGAACATTAGCCTCGGCAAGGCCGGTCGCGCGCGCTGGCTCGGCTGCCGCCCCGCCGTCCGCGGTACGGCGATGAACCCCGTGGATCACCCCCACGGCGGTGGTGAGGGTCGCACCTCCGGTGGTCGTCACCCCGTGACGCCCTGGGGCATCCCCACCAAGGGCAAGAAGACCCGCAAGAACAAGCGCACCAGCGCCTTCATCGTCCGCCGCCGCAACAGCAAGTAAGAGGAACCTGACAGATGCCACGTTCACTGCGCAAGGGGCCGTTCGTCGACCTCTACCTCATCAAGAAGTCGGACGCCGCCAAGGCCGCCGGCGGCCACTCGGTCATCAAGACCTGGTCGCGTCGCTCTACCATCCTCCCCAACTTCGTGGGCCAGACCTTCGCCGTCCACAACGGTAAGAAGTTCATCACCGTCTATGTGACCGAGAACATGGTCGGCCACAAGCTCGGTGAGTTCTCGCCCACCCGCAACTTCAAGAGCCACGTCGCCGACAAGAAGGGCAAGAAGAAGTAATGAAGGCTACGCTTCGCTTCCTGCGCGTCTCTCCCCGTAAGACGCGCCTCGTCGCCGACCTCGTCCGCGGTAAGTCCGTGAACGACGCCGTGTTCGCCCTCTCCGTCACCCGCCGCGCGGCGAGCGAGCCCATCAGCAAGCTCATCCAGAGCGCGATGGCCAACGCGCTCCGCGGCGCTGAGGAGCAAAATCAGGAGATCAGCACGGACGGCTTGTTTATCCAAGAGATTTATGTCAATGAGGGGCCCACGCTGAAGCGCTTCCGCCCCCGCGCCATGGGCCGCGCTACGCGCATTGACAAGCGTACCAGCCACGTGACCTGCGTCCTGGCTAAGCGATAAGAGAGGAACATCGTGGGACAGAAGACCAACCCCATCGGTTTTAGGCTCGGCGTCATCCGCACTTGGAGCTCCAAGTGGTACGAGGAGAAGAAGTACGCCAAGTGGCTGCACGAGGACATCAAGATCCGCGCGCACATCAAGAAGAAGCTGTACAAGGCCGGCATCTCCCGCGTGGAGATCGACCGCCTCTCCGACGGCAAGGACGACAAGGTGCGCGTCACGATCTTCAGCGCGCGCCCCGGTCAGATCATCGGCGCTGACGGCAAGTCGCACCGCGACCTCAAGAAGGAGATCAGCGAGCTCACCAAGAGCGAGATCTTCCTCACCATCGAGGAGGTCAAGAAGGTGAACCTCGACGCCACCCTCGTGGCCGAGAACATCGCCGCGCAGCTCGAGAACCGCACCGCCTTCCGCCGCGCCCTCAAGCGCACGATGCAGAACTGCGTCAAGGACGGCGCCAGCGGGATCCGCGTGTCCGCCTCCGGCCGCCTCGGCGGCGCGGAGATGGGCAAGTTCGAGTGGTACCGCGAGGGCCGCGTGCCCCTGCACACCCTCCGCGCCAACATCGACTACGGCACCGCGCTCGCGCACACCACCTACGGCGTGATCGGCATCAAGTGCTGGATCTTCAAGGGCGAGGTCCTCGACCGCAAGGCCCCCCTCACGGTCCGCTGAAAAGCTAGAGGTACACCATGCTCTCTCCCAAGAAGACTAAGTTCCGCAAGCAGCAGAAGGGGCGCCTGCGCGGCGTCGCCAAGGCCGGCACCGACGTGTCGTTTGGCGACTTCGGCCTACAGGCCCTCAGCAGCGCCCTCGTCAGCGCCCGCCAGATCGAGGCCGCCCGTATCGCCATGACGCGCTACACGCGCCGCCAGGGCAAGATCTGGATCCGCGTGTTCCCCGACAAGCCCATCACCAAGCGCCCCGCCGAGACCCGCATGGGTAAGGGTAAGGGCAGCGTGGAGCTGTGGGCCTGCCCCGTGAACCGCGGTCGCGTGATGTATGAGATGGACGGCGTGCCTGAGGAGATGGCCCGCGAGGCCTTCCGCCTGGCCGCCCACAAGCTCCCCGTCAAGACTCGTTTCCTCAAGCGAGGTGAGTAAACATGAAGCCCCTTAAGAGCAGCGATCTGCGCCAGAAGAAGACCGAGGAGCTCGAGGCCCTCCGCCAAGAGCGCCGCCGCATGGTGTTTGACGCGCGCTTCAACCACTACACGGGCCAGGCCACCGACACCGCCGCGATCACCATCGGTCGCCGCGACATCGCCCGTATCGAGACCATCCTGAGCGAGCGCGCGCGCGCCGCCACCGGAGGCTAAGCGAAATGAACCAAGAGACCACCGTGGCCCCCACCGCCCCCAAGGCCCGCGGCCAGCGCAAGACCCGCCAGGGCAAGGTCGTGAGCGATCGCATGGACAAGACCATCGTCGTTCAGATCGATGAGCGCGTGATGCACCCCGTCTACAAGAAGTACGTGCGCAAGCGCGTGAAGTACAAGGCCCACGACGAGCAGAACAGCGCCAAGATCGGCGACACTGTGATGATCGAGGAGTGCCGTCCCCTGAGCAGCCAGAAGCGCTGGCGTCTCAAGGGCATCGTCGAGCGCGCGCCCGCGCTGAACTAAGAGGTAGGTGTCGCAATGATTCAGATGCAGACCATCCTGACGGCCGCCGACAACTCTGGCGCGAAGAAGCTCATGTGCATCAAGGTGCTCGGCGGCTCTAAGCGCAAGTACGCCTCCATCGGTGACATCATCGTGGTGAGCGTGCGCGAGGCGCTCCCCAACTCCCGCGTCAAGAAGGGCGCCGTCCGCCGCGCCGTCGTGGTGCGCACCGCCAAGGAGGTCCGTCGTATCGACGGCTCCTACATCAAGTTTGACGTCAACTCCGCGGTCCTGATCAACGAGGCTAACGACCCGATCGGTACCCGCGTCTTCGGCCCGGTCGCCCGCGAGCTCCGCTCCAAGGGCTTCATGAAGATCGTCTCTCTGGCCCCCGAAGTTATCTAAGTTAGGAACAGATCCATGTACATCCAGACTGGAGACCTGGTGCAGGTGATCGCGGGCAAGAACAAGGGCCAAACTGGCCGTGTGACCCGCGTAGACCGCAGCCGCAACCGCGTGGTGGTCGGGGGCCTGAACCTCGTCACCCGCAACCAAAAGCCCAACCAGATCAGCGAGGGCGGCCGCATTCAGAAGGAGGCGTCCATCCACGCCTCCAACGTGCGCCTCTACAGCGAGGCCGACGGCCGCGGCTGGCGCGTGGGCGCCCGCTTCGTGGGCCAGGGCGGCGAGCTCTTCTCGTCGTCGAACGACGCCGCCAAGAGCTTCGCGGAGGCCCCCGCCAAGATCAACAAGGTCCGTGTTTTCCTGAAGCAGGGCGGCGAGGTCTCGCTCGTCCCTGCCCCCGTCAGAGGTGAAGCATGACGCGCATGATCCCCCGCCTCAAGACCCGCTTTGATGCTGAGGTCAAGACCGCCCTCAAGTCCGAGTTCAACTACACCAACGACCACGAGATTCCTCGCATCGTCAAGGTGGTCCTGAACATGGGCCTCGGCGCCGCCGTGCAAACGCCCAAGATCATCGACGCCGCGCAGGAGGAGCTCTCCATGCTCTCCGGCCAGCGCGCCGTGGTCACCCGCGCCAAGAAGTCCATCGCGACCTTCAAGCTGCGCGAGAACATGCCGATCGGCTGCGCCGTCACGCTCCGCCGCGACAAGATGTGGGAGTTCCTCGACCGCCTCGTCAACGTGGCGCTCCCTCGCGTGCGTGACTTCCGCGGCGTGAGCCCCAAGGGCTTTGACGGCCGCGGCAACTTCACCATGGGCGTCCGTGAGCACATCATCTTCCCCGAGATCGACTACGATAAGATCGAGCGCATCAAGGGGCTGAACGTCACGGTCGTGACCACCGCCAAGACCGACGAGGAGGCCCGCGCGCTCCTCTCCCACATCGGCATGCCCTTCCGCAAGGGCGGGAAGCAGCCCTAAGCCGCAACGCGGCCTAGGCTGAACCCCAACACCACATCTGGGGAGCGAGCGCCTGCGCTCGGGCTACCCCACAAGCTTGAGGGAATGACTCATGGGCATGACTGACCCGATCTCCGATCTCCTGACCCGTATCCGCAACGCCATCGCGATGCAGCACGACACGGTGAACGTCCCCGCGTCGAACCTGAAGCTGCGCGTGCTCTACCTCCTGCGCGAGGAGGGCTTCATCCGCAACTTCAAGATGGTCCCGAGCGACAACAACCAGGGCGTCATCTGCGTGTACCTCAAGTACTCCGATGACAAGACCTCCGCCATCACCCAGCTCCAGCGCGCCTCCACGCCCGGCCGCCGCACCTACGTGCAGGCCTCGTCGCTCCCCCGCGTGCGCAACGGGCTCGGCATCGCCATCATCTCGACCTCGCAGGGCGTGATGACCGACAGCCAGGCCGCCAAGCTCGGCATCGGCGGCGAGCACATCTGCTCCGTCTGGTGATCTCAGGCTTAGGACTAAAGGAACATACACTATGTCTCGTATTGGTAAGCTCCCCGTCGCGATTCCCGCCGGGGTCACCGTTGAGCTCTCTGAGGGCACCACGGTGAAGGCCAAGGGCCCCAAGGGCGCCCTCAGCTGCACTCTCCCCCCCCTCACCTCCGTGACGCAGGACGGCAAGGCCCTCCGCGTCGCCCGCGCCAACGATGAGCAGGAGGCCCGCGCGATGCACGGCCTCGCGCGCAGCCTGGTCAACAACCTGATCCAGGGCGTGAGCGCCGGCTACACCCGCTCGCTCGAGATCGTGGGCGTCGGTTACTCCGTGGAGCAGAAGAACGGCTACCTCGTCTTCCTGCTCGGCTACAGCCACCCCATCTACTATGAGCTCCCCGAGGGCGTGTCCGTGGTCCTCGACCCCAAGGTCAAGACCAAGCTCACCCTCAACAGCGCCAGCCGCGAGGCCCTCGGCGCCGCCGCCGCCATCGTGCGTGGCTTCCGTCCCCCCGAGCCCTACAAGGGCAAGGGCGTGAAGTACACCGACGAGGTCATCCGCCGCAAGGAAGGCAAGTCCAAGGGACGCTAAGAGGAAACGCACATGTCTGACAAGGTCCGTAACTCATCTCGCATCCGTCGTAAGCGCTCCATCCGCAAGCGCCTCAGCGGCACCACTGAGCGCCCCCGCCTCAGCGTGTTCCGCTCCTGCAAGCACATCTACGCGCAGGTCATCGACGACACCACCGGCAGCACCCTCGCGGCTGCCTCCACCAAGAGCCCCGAGCTGCGCGATCAGCTCGCCGGCAAGAACAAGACCGAGCACGCCGCGCTCGTGGGCGCCCTCATCGCCCAGAAGACGCTGGCCGCGGAGATCAGCCAGGTGGTCTTTGACCGCAACGGCTTCATCTACCACGGTCGCGTGAAGGCCGTGGCGGACGGCGCCCGCGAGGGTGGCCTGCAGTTCTGAGGTCCCCCTCGGCCTGAGCTCTGTCGCCAGAGGTCTGACCCGCCGCGCCCCGCGCCCCGACTCTCGCAGGTTGGGCGCGGGGCGCGGCGCTTTTCGCGGACCAGAACGGGGACCAGAACTTTCCGCATGATGTTGACGAATCGCGTTGACATCCAAAGTGACGCTCATGTACAAGACGCCCCTGCCTTCTATCGAAGGGTGTCCCCCCCCGAGTGCGCGCGCCGCTCTGTGGCTGCGCGCGTGCGTCCTTTAGGGGGGGATGCGCGCAACCTACACCTCTCATTTGGAGACACACATTGGCTCAGCGTAATGAAGAAGAACTGAAAGAGAAGACGGTCCACGTCAACCGCGTCGCGAAAGTCGTGAAGGGTGGTCGTCGCTTCAGCTTTAGCGCGCTCGTGGTGGTCGGTGACCAAAACGGCCGTATCGGCATCGGACTCGGGAAGGCCAACGAGGTCCCTGAGGCGATTCGCAAAGGCAAGGAGCGCGCGGAGCGCAACGTGTTCAGCGTGCCCATCAACGGTGGCACCATCCCCCACGACATCGTGGGCGAGCACGGCGCTGGCCGCGTCCTCCTGCGCCCCGCGAGCGAGGGCACCGGCGTGATCGCCGGCGGCGCCGTCCGCGCCCTGCTCGAGAGCGCCGGCATCCACAACATCCTCACCAAGTGCATCGGCAGCAACAACCCCTACAACGTTGTGTACGCCACCATCGAGGCGCTCCAGAGCCTCAACTCTCCCGAGCGCGTCGTTGAGCGTCGCGGCAAGAGCGTTGAGGACATGGGCTACAGCATCCCTTGACGCGGCCCTTGGCCTAAAGACACCTACACCTCCCTCTTGAGGGATCCACAAGGAGGCGACATTGAAGATCAAGGTCGTTCAAACTCGGAGCGCCATCGGGCGCTCTCAAGACCAGCACCAGACCTTGCGCGGCCTCGGTTTGACCAAGATCCGCAAGGAGAGCATCCTAGACGACACCCCCGCCGTGCGAGGCATGATCCGCAAGGTCGCGCATCTCGTCCAGTGGCAGGAAATCAACGGATAAATGGCGATGACTGAGCTCAGCAATCTCAAGGCCCCGGAAGGGGCAGTTCGTAACAAGAAGCGAGTCGGGCGTGGCGAGTCCTCCGGCATGGGTAAGACCGCCGGCAAGGGCAACAAGGGCCAGAAGTCGCGCCAGGGCACCGGCAAGCCGGGCCGCGGTCGCGCCTACGAGGGCGGTCAGATGCCCCTCGCCCGGCGTCTCCCTAAGCGGGGGTTCGTCAGTCTCAACCGCGTCGAGTACGCCATCATCAACATCGGTCAGCTCGCTGAGGTCGAGGCCAACAGCGTGGTGGACATCAACTTTCTCCGCGAGCGCGGCATGATCAAGAAGGGCTATGAGCTCCTCAAGGTCCTCGGCGACGGCGAGCTCAGCGTGCCCCTCACGATCTATGCTGACAAGTTCAGCAAGTCCGCCTCCGAGCGTATCACCGCCGCCGGCGGTCAGGCTAAGCCCGCCGCTGAGCAGCAGGCCTGAGCCAAAGGAGACACGCTGTGGCCACCGAGCAAAAATCGCTCTTCGCCCGAATCTGGGAGATCCCCGAGCTCAAGCGGAAGATCCTCTTCACGCTCACCCTGCTCGCGGTCTATCGCATCGGCGTCTTCGTGACGCTCCCCGGCGTCAATCGCAACGCGATGGCGGAGTACTTCACTGGCGGTGAGGCGGCGGGCTTCTTGGGCCTGTTCAACACCTTCAGCGGGGACGCGATCAAGCAGCTGAGCGTCTTCGCCCTCGGCATCATGCCCTACATCTCGGCGTCGATCGTCTTTCAGATCTTGACGGTGGCCATCCCCACCCTCGACCGCCTCAACAAAGAGGGCGAGCAGGGCCGCAAGAAGATCAACCAGTGGACGCGCTACGCCACTATCGTGCTCGCGCTGTTCCAGGGGTACTTCATCTCCACGTATCTCGAGAGTCTCGGCAACAAGATCGTCTTGGAGCCGGGCCTCACCTTCCGCATGATGTCGGTGCTCACCCTCACCACGGGGACCGCCTTTATCATGTGGCTCGGCGAGCAGATCACGGAGCGCGGCATCGGCAACGGCATGAGCTTGATCATCTTCGCGGGTATCGTCTCGGGCCTCCCGGACGCCCTTTGGGAGATCAAGAATCTCGAGCAGGCCACCCTGCTGTTCCTCCTGGCGTTCGTGGTGGGCGTGATTCTCTGCATCGTCTTCATGGAGCGCGCGCAGTACCGCATCCCCATCCAGTACACCAAGCGCGTGGTGGGGAACCGCGCGGGCGCCACGCAGACCTCGTACCTCCCGCTCCGCGTCAACATGGCGGGCGTGATCCCCCCGATCTTCGCCTCGTCCCTGCTGATCTTCCCGAGCACCCTCGCGTCTTGGGCGGGCACGGGCTGGCTCAACACCATCACCGACTCGCTAGTGCCCGGCACCTGGACCTACGTGGTGGTGTTTAGCGCCCTGACGCTCTTCTTCTGCTACTTCTACACCGCTGTGATGTTCAACCCCAGCGACGTGGCGGAGAACCTCAAGCGCCAGGGGGGCAGCGTGCCCGGCATCCGCCCCGGCCAGCCCACCGCCGACTACATCGACACCACCCTCACGCGCCTCACGTTCGCCGGTGGCATCTATGTGGCGCTGGTGTGCGTGGTGCCCATGTTCATCCAGGACCAGTTCAAGGTGAGCTTCTACTTCGGTGGGACCTCGCTCCTGATCGTGGTGTCGGTCTGCCTCGACACGATCCAGCAGATCGAGGCGCACCTCTACGAGGCCAACTACAGCGCCCTGAGCGACACGAGCGACGCGCCCAAGCTCCGCGAGACTGAGGCGATCTGAGAGGCGATCTGAGCGCCGCGAGCAAGCATGCGAGTCCCCGCGCCTGGCGCGGGGGCGCTGAACACACAACCGTTCAAGAGCCAAAGAGCGCACCGCGCTCGACAAGCCTGCCCCTCGGGCAGAACGAGAGAGAGAAATGAAAGTACGTGCTTCTGTTAAGAAGATCTGTCCTAAGTGCAAGGTCATCAAGCGCCACGGCAGTGTGCGCGTGATCTGCGAGGACCCCCGCCACAAGCAGCGTCAAGGCTAAGGAGTAACCCATGGCTCGCATCGCAGGCGTGGATCTCCGCCGCAACAAGCGTATTGAGATCGCGCTCACCGACATTTACGGTATTGGTCTGACGACCTCCCAGAAGATCCTCAGCGTGCTCGGCCTGAGCCCTGACATCCGCGTGCATGACCTCTCTGAGGTGCAGGTGCGTGATCTTCGCGACCACATCGAGGCGAACTATAAGGTGGAGGGTGAGCTCCATAACGAGGTCAAGCTGAACATCAAGCGCCTCATGGACCTCGGCTGCTACCGTGGGCTCCGCCACCGCCGCGGGCTCCCCGTGCGCGGCCAGCGCACCCGCACCAACGCTCGTACCCGCAAGGGCCCCCGCCGCATCGTCCCCAAGAAGAAGAAGTAAGAGATGTCCAAGTACGCTGGCACCAAGACCAAGAAGAAGGTGCGCAAGAACGTCCAGTCGGGCGTCGTGCACATCCAGTCAACCTTCAACAACACCATCGTCACCGTGGCGGACCTCCAGGGCAACGTCCTGTCGTGGTCGTCCTCGGGCGCCAAGGGCTTTAAGGGCAGCCGCAAGAGCACGCCCTTCGCCGCCCAGCTCGCCGCTGAGGACGCCGCGCGCCGCGCCATGGAGCACGGCCTCAGCTCGGTGAAGGTGCGCGTCAAGGGCCCTGGCTCCGGCCGCGAGTCCGCGCTCCGCGCCCTCAGCGCCGCAGGCCTCCGCGTGACGCTGATTCGCGACGTGACGCCCGTGCCTCACAACGGCTGCCGCCCCCCCAAGCGCCGCCGCGTCTGACGCGCCCCTAGCGCGCCTCACACCCACGATCTGCGTTGCGCCCTAGCGGCGCGCTGAGCCGCGCGCTGAGCCGCGCGCTGAGCCACAGCCCACAGGCCACAGCCCACAGAAGGTAGCTGCACATGGAGATGAACCCCGTCATTGAGCACAGCTGGGGCGGCCTGCGCCTCCCCAGGGACATCGAGGTCATTCGGTCCGACGAGAAGCGCGGCGTGTTCGCCATCGAGCCGCTCCAGGCGGGCTACGGTGTCTTCGTTGGGAACGCCCTGCGCCGCGTGCTCTTGTCTTCTCTCCACGGCGCCGCGGTGGTCCTGATCAGCATCCCGCAGGTCACGCACGAGTTCAGCTCGGTGCCCGGCGTGATCGAGGACGTGACGGCCATCATCCTCAACCTCAAGCAGGTGCGCTTCCGCTACAGCGGGGAGCAGGCGGTCCGCCTGACCCTCAAGGTGGTGGCGGAGCCCGGCGAGGGGAGCTGGTATGTGCGCGCGGGTGACATCGACACCACCCCCGAGCACGGCGGCGCGCCGCTGGTGACGGTGCTCAACCCTGAGCTCCACATCGCCACCCTCTCGCGCAAGCCCCGCGCGCCGGTCACCTTCGAGATGACCCTCTGGGTCGACTCGAGCTACGGCTACGCGGGCCCGGAGGACCACAAGCTGAAGTACTATCAGCTGGACTCCGCGCGCCCGACGGTGATCGGCGTGGACGGCAAGACGGGCGCGCGCTGTGAGGTGGTGCCCGCCGCCTCTGAGCACGAGTACATCCCCATCGACTCCATCTATCGCCCCATCAGCCGCGTGAACTTCCGCGTGCAGCCCACGCAGGTGGGCGGCGCGCGCGCTGATCGGCTCGAGATTGAGGTCGACGGCGACGGCAGCGTCACGCCGCGTGAGGCCATCGCCCTGAGCGCTAAGATCCTCAAGGAGCAGATGAGCGTCTTTGTCCTCTTCCGTGAGGAGGTGGGCGAGCCCGCGTATGAGGCCCCTGTGGATCAAGAGCAGACCTTTAACGAGAACCTCTACCGCCAGGTGGATGAGCTCGAGCTCTCTGTGCGCTCCTCGAACTGCCTGAAGTCTGCTAACATCACCTATATCGGTGAGCTGGTGCAGAAGACGGGCCCCGAGATGCTCAAGACCAAGAACTTTGGTCGCAAGTCCCTCCGCGAGCTCGAGGAAGTCTTGAGCTCGATGAACCTCCAACTAGGCATGAAGATCGACGGGTGGTCACCCGACAACGCGCCCAAGAAGAAGTAAGCGCGCTCACTTAGGACACACCCAGGAGAAGCACACGATGCGCCACCGTAAGTCTGGAAGAAAGTTAGGCCGCAACTCGTCTCACCGCAAGGCGATGTTCCGCAACATGGTCACGTCCCTCATCACCCACGGCCGCATTGAGACGACCGTGGCCAAGGCCAAGGAGCTCCGCCCCATCGCCGAGAAGCTGGTGACGCTGGCCAAGAAGAACCTCGCCAACGAGGACGGCACCTCGTCGCCCACCCGCGTGGCGGCGATCCGCGAGGCGGGCAAGCTGGTCCGTGGCCGCGAGGCGCTCCATAAGCTCTTTAGCGACGTGGGCGACATGTTCGTGGACCGCCCGGGCGGCTACACCCGCATCATGCGCACGGGCACCCGCCTCGGCGACAACTCGGAGATGGCGATCATCGAGTTCGTCGGCTACAGCGCTGAGAACTTCGTGGACCCCTACGCCTTTGACGATGACGCCTCTGATGAGGAGCAGGGTGAGGCCGCCGAGGCCTGAGCCCGCGTCTACGCCCGCCCCCCCCGTCGAGCCGCTGCCGAGCGGCTGGGAGGAGTGGGGGGCGGCGCGCCTTGAGCGTGAGCTCTTGGCGCACAACGAGCGCTACTGGGCGCTGAACGCGCCCACCGTCAGCGACTACGACTATGATCGTCTCGCGGAGCGCCTCCGGGCGCTCCGCCCCGATTCGCCGGCGCTCAGCGCGCTCGGCGATTCGCCCGGCCCCCTCGGGGCGCCGGTGGCGCACGCGCGCCCGATGCTGAGCCTCGACAAGTGCTATGACGCTGAGGGGCTGGCGAAGTGGGCCCTCGACGCCGCGCCGCCCGCGCCTGAGGGGGCGCCGGCGCGTGTGATGGTGACGCCGAAGGTGGACGGGGTGGCGTGCAGCCTGCGCTATGACGCGCAGGGCCACCTCCGCGCCGCCGCTACGCGCGGGGACGGGCGCGTGGGGGAGGACATCACCGCCAACGTGCGGGCGATGTCGTCGGTGCCGCGGCGCCTGCCGGCGTCGGCGCGGGGAGAGGAGGTGGAGGTGCGCGGTGAGGTGTATATGAGTCTCGCCGCCTTCCGCGCGCACGGCGACCGCTTCACGAGTCCTCGCAACGCGGCGGCGGGCGCGCTCAAGCGCAAGCGCGCGGTGCGCGTGGGAGAGGAGCTGGAGGACGCGGAGGGCGTGGGGCTGCGCTTTGTGGCGTATGATGTGCTGTGGGCGGCGGGGGAGGCGGCGGGGGCGGCGGCGGGGGAGGCGGCGCTCACGCTCTCCGCGCGCCTCGCCCTCGCCGCCTCCTGGGGCTTCACCCCCGCCCCCGCGTCGCTCGTGGACGCCGCGGACGCCGCAGCGCTGCAGGGCGCCTATGAGGCGCAGGTGGTGGCGCGCGACGCCCTCGACTATGAGATCGACGGCGTGGTCTATCGCCTCGATGACTGCGCTCGCTATGAGGCCCTCGGCGCCACGGCACACCACCCGCGCGGCGCGGTGGCCTATAAGCTGCAGGGGGAGAGCGCGCGGACGCGCCTGCTGGGGGTGGAGTGGGGCGTGAGTCGCAACGGCCTGCTCACCCCCGTGGGGCTGGTGGAGCCCGTGCGCCTGAGCGGGGCGGTGGTGAGCCGCGTCTCGCTCCACAACTGGGGGCTGGTGCAGGCGAAGGGGCTGAGCGTGGGCGCGGAGGTGGTGGCGATGCGGCGCGGGGGGGTGATTCCGCACATCGAGGCGGTGGTGGCGCCGGGGGGGGAGCCGGTGTGCGCCCCAGAGCGCTGCCCGCAGTGCCCTCACCTGCGCGCGCCGGCGCGGGTGGAGGGGGATCAGGTCTTCTGTGCGTATGAGGGCACGTGTGAGCCGCAGGCGGCGGCGATTCTGCGTCACTATGTGAGCGCCGCCAAGATCGAGGGCTTTGGGGACGTGTGGCTCGACACGCTCACGCGCCTCGGGGTGCTCAAGACGCCATTGGACCTCTACACCCTTCAGCCCGAGCAGGTGCTGCACCTCGAGGGGGTGGGGGCGGTGCGCGCGCAGCGCTGGGTGGAGAGCGTGGCGGCGGCGCGCGCGCTGCCGCTGGCGACCTTCCTCGTGGCGCTCGGGGTGCGGGACCTCGGCCCCTCGGCGGCGCAGGCGGTGGCGGAGCGCTTTGGGACGCTCGAGGCGGTGCGCGCGGCGACGCGTGAGCAGGTGGGCGCCCTCTATCAGCTGGGGGAGCTGACCGCGGCGCACATCGTCGAGGGGCTGGCGGCGCGGGCGGGGCTGATCGACGCCCTCTTGGCGCACGTGACGCCGCTGCCAGCGCAGGCGGCGCCCCGGGCGCGCGGGCCGTGGGAGGGGCGGAGCTTCCTGTTCACGGGGACGCTGGTGGCGATGAGGCGCTCGGAGGCGCAGGCGCGCGTTGAGGCCTTGGGGGGGGTGGCGGCGAGCGGGGTGAGCGCGTCGCTGGGCTGCTTGGTGGTGGGGGGGGCGGGGAAGGCGGGCTCGAAGCTCGAGAAGGCGCAGCGGGCGGGAGTCCGCGTGCTCTCGGAGGAGGAGTTCTTGGAGCTGTTGCGGGCGGAGGAGGCGCGGGGGGCGTTGGGGGCGCAGGGGGGAGGGGCGGCTGAAACGCCGCAGCGGGCGGGCGATTCCGAATCGGCTGCCACCTCTGACACCTCTGACACCACCTCTGATACCTCTGACGCGTGAGCGCCCTGCCAACGCCCTGCGGCGCCCTCGGCGGGCTCAGCCCCGCTCAAAGAGCTCCGCGGGCAGGCTGAGGTAGTCGCGCATGTGCTGCTCATAGGTGGCCTGCCCGCTGGCGTCGCTGAGGTCGAGGCGCAGCTCGTTGATGACCTTGACGCTCATCTCCATCCAGCCCTCCCAGCTCTCCTGCGAGATGTGCTCAAAGATGAACGCCCCGACGGCGTCCTCAAAGGGCTGAAAGCGCATGCGCTGCCCCACGCGCCCCGTCCGCGCGCAGCGCACCTCCCCCTCCCCCGGCTCGCGCCCGTCGTCGGGGGCGGGCTCGTCGATCGCGAGCAGCTCAGAGACCTCGGAGCTGAGGGGCGCGCCGAGGCGGCGGAGGTTTTGGCTGGCGGCGTTGGAGGTCATCAGCTCGCCGCGGCGCGCGGAGGACTGGTAGCACACCTGCCACGCCTCCACCGCCCCGTCCACGTCGCCCTCGCGCTCGAGCGCATCGCCGAGGAGCAGGAAGGCGCGCGTGTAGGAGGGGTTGAGGCGCGTCACGTGGCGCAGCACGGGCGCCGCCTCGGCGGCGCGGTCGGCGTCGAGCAGCGCCTGCCCGAGGGCGAAGTGGGCGAGGTCGTCGTCGGGGTTGGCCTTGGCCATCTTGCGGTACTGCTCGATCATCTCGTCGGTCATGGGATTCTCCTGAGGAGCGGGGGAGGGGGGGGCGGGCGCAAGAGCGAGCGCAAGAGCGAGCGCAAGAGCTAGCGCAAGAACATGGGCGGGAGGGGCGGGAGGTCGCGCTCGTGGGCGCGAATCCAGTCGGCGGTGCGCGCGATCCCCTCCGCGAGGTCCACGCGCGCCTCAAAGCCCATTAGGTCGCGCGCCTTGTCGACCTTGGGCACCCGCAGCTCGATGTCGGCGGAGAGCGCGGGCTTGAAGAGCACGCGCGAGCGCGACTCGGTGATGCGGCACACGGTCTGCGCGAGGCCATAGATGGTGGTCACGGCGCGGGCGTTGCCGATGTTGAACGACTCGCCCACGGCGCGGGGGTGCGTGAGCGCGCAGAGCAGCCCCTCGACCATGTCGTCGATGTAGCACCAGGCGCGAATCTGCGTGCCATCGCCAAAGATGAAGAGGTCCTCGTGGCGCAGGGCGCGGCGGATGAAGATGCTCAGCGCGCCCTCCCCCGTCTGACCGGGGCCGTAGACGTTGAAGGGGCGCACGGTGACGGTGGGGAGCTCGTGCTGCTTGTGGTAGGCGTGCGCGAGGTGCTCGCCGGCGAGCTTGCTCACCGCGTACGTCCAGCGCGCCTCCCCCACCGCCCCCGTCACCGCCTGCGTGCCCTCGTCCACCTTAAAGGCGAGGTTGCCGAACACCTCGGAGGTGGAGAAGTCCACAAAGCGCTCCACGGTGGGCGTGCGGCGGGCGGCCTCGAGGGCGTTGGCGACGCCGAGGAGGTTGACGCGCATGGTGTCGACGGGGCGCCGCGCGGTGGCGTCGATGCCGGCGATGGCGGCGGCGTGCACCACCACGTGGGCGCCGCGCATGGCGTGGGCGAGGGCGTCGGCGTCGAGCACGTCCCCGCGCACGAGGCGCGCCCCCGCGGCGCGGGGCGCGCCCTGGGCGCTGAGGGTGTCGCGGGTGAGGTTGTCGAAGAGCGTGACCTCGTTGCGCGCGGCGAGGCGCGCGGCGAGGGTGGAGCCGATGAAGCCGGCGCCGCCGGTGATCAGGATTC
>VGTA01000002.1 GCA_016874875.1 Deltaproteobacteria bacterium
GATTCGCCGCCCGGATTCGCCGCCTCCCGCTTCGCTCACCCCTCGCGCCCCCTCGGAGTCCCCCATGAGCACGCTCGCCTCGCGCCCCCTCGCCGCCCTCGCCGCCCTGGCGCTCGCCGCGCTCTCGCCGCTCTCGCCGCTCTCGCCGCTCTCGCCGCCCTCGCCGCTCCTCGCCGCCCCCCTCACCGCCGCCGGCGCCCGCGCCCCCGTCGCGGACTTTGAGCTCAAGGACCTCAAGGGGCGCGTGGTGCGCCTCTCGGAGCTGCGCGGCAAGGTGGTGCTCGTGAACTTCTGGGCCACCTGGTGTGGCCCCTGCAAGCAGGAGATCCCGCACCTCAACAGGCTCTATGAGGAGCTCAAGGGGCGCGGGTTTGAGGTCCTCGCGATCAGCACCGACGGCCCTCAGACGGTGGCGCAGGTGGCGCGAATGGCGCGCAAGTGGCCCGTGACCACCCTCCTCGACCCGGAGGGGCGCGTGGTGGCGCAGCTCAACCCGCGCGGCGTGGCGCCCTACACGCTCATCGTGGACGCGCAGGGGCGCGGCGCCTTTGAGCACGACGGGTACCACATAGGCGATGAGGTGAAGATGGAGGAGGCGGTGCGCGCGCTCCTCGGTGAGCTAGAGGGTCAGGTCGCCGCCCCCGCCGCCCCCGCCGTCCCCGCCGCCCCCGCCGCCCCCGCCGCCCCCGCCGCCCCCGCCGCGGGCGAGTGAGCAGGGCGTTGGATTGGCGCTTGGGGGCGCGCTCGGGGGCGCGCTCAGGGGCGCTCGCGGTGACGCTCGCGGGGGCGCTCGCCGTGACGCTCGCGGGCGGCGGGCGCGCGCGCGCTGAGGACGCGCACCTGCGCCTCACCGCCAGCCTCACCGCCGAGCGGCGCGACAACAACCAAAACAACAGCGCCGATGACGACGACTACAGCGTCTCCTATAACCGCCTCAGCTTCAGCGGCGCCCTCCTCGGCGTGCGGGTCAACGGGCGCGTGGACTCCATGGGCTTCCTCGACCGCCCCGACGCCCTCTACCGCACCGAGCCGGCGCGCCTCGAGCGCCTCAACCTGCAGCGCGGGGTGGGCGGCTGGCTGCTCGAGGCGGGCGACATCTACCAGCAGCTCGGGCGCGGGCAGCTCCTCTCGCTGCGCAAGGTGGACGAGCTCGGCCTCGACGTGGCCCTCCGCGGCGGGCGCGTGGGCTACAGCTCCTCGTCGCAGGTGGCGGCGGCGTTCGCCGGGGTCGCCAACGTCGTCAACCTCGACTCCGTGTCGCAGCGCTTTGTGGAGGACCGCCTCGACCTCATCGCCGGCGGGCAGTACGGGGTGCGCGGGGCGCTCGGGGAGGTGGGGCTGATGTATGTGGCGCTCCGCCCCGAGGAGCAGCAGTACCCCGGCCTCCCCCTCCCCGACGCCACCAGCGCCGGCGGCCTCTACCTCGACGCGCCGGCGCTCACCGAGTTCGCCGCCCTCTACGTGGAGCTCGACGCCCAACAGCGCCGCGCCCTCGAGCGCCTCGCGGAGGGCTACGCCGCCTACGCCAGCCTCGACCTGCAGGGCGATGAGACGTCGCTCCTCTTGGAGGGCCTCTGGCTTGAGGACTTTGAGCAGCGCGGCAGCCTCAACACGGCGCTCCGGAGCCGCTTTAACTACGGCCTCGGCCCCACCCTCGAGCGCATCGACCAGGAGGTGGCAGAGCTCTACAACGTGCGCGGGGGGCGGGCGCGCGTGCAGCGGGACCTGCTCGACGGCGACCTGAGCCTGCACGCCAACGGCCTCTATCGCCTCAACCTCGCCGGGCGCCCCATGGAGATGAGCCAATATCACGCCTATGGCGGCGCGGAGCTCTCGTACGCGGAGGGGCGCTCGCGCGTGGCGGCGAGCGGTGGGCACAGGCTCGATGAGCAGGGGGCGGCGGTGGTGCGCCGCTGGACCCACGCCGAGGGCGACTGGGTGCAGGCGCTCGGCGCCTCCTACGCGCTCCACGTCACCACGCAGCTCCAGCGGATTCAGGTGCTCTCGGACGCGCCCTTCCTGCGCGGCTCCACCATCGTGGGCGTGGAGCGCGCCGGGCTCGGCAGCCTGAGCGGGGAGTGGGGGGTGGACACGCAGAATCCCGCCGCGCGCAACATGTTCTACGCCGGCATCCTCAGCTGGGACATCTCTCAGGCGCTCCTCGTGCGCGGCGTGGTGGGCAGCCAGCGCGGCGGCATCAAGTGCGTGGCGGGGGTGTGCCGCGATTTTCCGTCGTTCTCGGGCTTTCGCCTGCAGGTCATCGGGCGCTTTGACCTCTAGCGCCCCGCCGACGTCGCGCCCCTTGGCGCTGTGTAGCGCCATGGAGGCGTCCGGGGACGCCCTCCTCGCCGCGCTCCTGCCCCACCTCCGCGCCCTGCGCCCCGACCTGCGCTGGGCGGGCATGGGCGGCCCCCTCTCGGCGGCGGCGGGGCTCGAGGTGCTGGTGGACCCACGCCCGCTCGCCGCCCACGGGCTCACCGAGGCGCTCGGGGCGCTCCCCGCTACCCTGCGCGCCCTGCGCCGCCTGCGCGCCCTCGCCGGGGACGCGCGCGCCCTGCTGCTCGTGGACGCCCCAGAGGTCAACACGCGCCTCCTGCGCCACGCCGTCGCGCGGGGAATCCCCGCCGCCTACCTCGCCCCCCCGCAGGCGTGGGCGTGGCGCGCGGGGCGCGCTGAGCTCCTGCGCGAGGCGCGCTGGCTCGGCTGCCTCTTTGGCTTTGAGGCCGCCTGGTACGCCGCCCGCGGGGCGCGCGCCGTGGAGGTGGGGCACCCGCTGCGCCTCGCCCCCCCGCCCCTCCTCGACCCCGACGGCGGGCACGTCCTCCTCTGCCCAGGGAGTCGCCCCTCGAGCGTCCGCCGCGCCCTCCCCCTCGCCGTGGGCGCCCTCGCCGCCCTCAACGCCCGCCGCGCCGCGCGGGGGGAGGGGGCGCTGCGGGGCGTGGTGGCGCTCAGCGGCTGGCTGGCGGGGAGCGGCGCGGGCGAGGAGGCGCGCGCCCTCGCCGCGCGCCTCGGGGTGCCCCTAGAGGCGCGCGAGGGGCTGCGCCCCGCCCTCGACGGCGCGCGCGTGGCGCTCTGCCACGCCGGGACCGCCACCCTCGAGCTCGGGCTCGCGGGCCTCCCCTTCGTGGCGATGGCGCCGCTCAGCGCCCTCCGCGCCGCCGTGGCCCGCCGCCTCGTGCGCGCGCCGCGCTACGCCCTGCCCAACCTCCTCCTCGGCGCGCCCGGCGGCGCGCCTGTCTGTGAGGAGCTGCCCCCGCGCCCCCTCGACCCCCTCGCCGCCGCCCTCGCCCTCGAGCGCCTCCTCGCGCCGGCGGCGTGGGCGGAGGCGCGCGCGCGCCTCGGGGGCCTCGCGGGTCGCGTGGCGCCCCTCGACGCGCCGGCGGCGGCGCGGGGGGCGCTCGGGGCGCTGGGGCTCTTGTAGGGCGCGGGGTGAGCTGTTAGACTGTCGCGCGCTGCGCGCGTCCCTCGCGCCCGCCCCAAGCCAACGCCGCGCGCCCCCTCGAGAGGCGAATCAAGACAGCATGAGCAGACCCCCTCGCACAGCCCCTCAGCGCGCCCCTCAGCGCGCCCCTCAGCGCGCCCCCAAGCTCGCCCCTCAGCGCGCCCCCGACTCGGCGCGCGCCCCCCTCGCCGCCCCGCTCCTCAGCGCCGAGCGCCCCCTCATCACCGCCGCCTTTATGGTCAAGGACGAGGAGGAGTTCCTCGCCGACGCCCTCCGCAGCGTGCAGGGCTTCGCTGACGAGATCGTGGTGGTGGACACCGGCTCCACCGACCGCTCCGTGCAGATCGCGCGCGAGTTTGGCGCGCGCGTGAGCTTTTATGAGTGGAAGCAGGACTTCTCGGACGCTCGCAACGAGACGATTCGCCAGTCCCGCGGGCAGTGGATTTTGGTCATCGACGCCGATGAGCGCCTCGATGTGCGCCCTGAGCTGATCAGCCGCTTCCGCGCCGCCCTCGCGCGCTTTATGGAGGACGCCCCGTACGTGGGAATCTCCATCAGCGTCATCAACATCCGCCTCGACGGCAGCGAGATGAACTCTCTGCCGAGCGTCCGCTTCTTCCCCAACCAGGGCAAGATCTTTTACCAGAACCGCGTCCACAACCAGCTCGTCTTGGAGGACCGCAGCGCGCAGATGAACATCAAGCTGTGCGACTTTGTGACGATCAAGCACCTAGGCTATGACCCCGTGGTGTACGCGCGCCGCAAGAAGAGCGACCGCTCTCTGCCGCTGATCCAAAAGATGCTCGAGGACGATCCCAACAACATGGTCTATCGCTTCTATGAGGGGCGCGAGTTCTTTATCAAGAAGATGTACCAGGACGCGGTGCGCTCTCTAGAGATCGCCGTGGCGGGGCTGCTCGACGGCGAGCCGGGCTACTTCTCGGAGACGCTCAAGACGCTGCTGAGCGCCTACGAGCACGCGGGGACGGGAGATGAGCACGTGGCCACGTTCGCCGACCTCGGCATCGACAAGGCGCCCGACCAGCCCGACTTCTGGTTCTTTCGCGCGGTGGTGGCGTTCCGCCAAGGGCAGCACGAGGAGGCGGCGCGCCTGGCGTCGGAGGCGCTGCGCCGCCTCGACACCTTTGAGCTCAAGGAGGTGAGTCAGTCGCACCCGATCATCGCCAACAACCCGTGGCGGGCGGCGGACCTGCTGGCGGAGAGCTGCTGGCGCCTCAACGACTACGAGCGCGCCTACCCCGCCTACCTGCGCGCCCTCGAGGGGCGCCCCAACGAGGGCCCGGGCTGGGCCAGCCTCCTCAACAACCTCATCGCCCTCGCCATCGAGCGCGGCGACATCGAGCGCCTCCCGGGCCTCTTTGAGCACCTCCTCTCGCGCCCCGACACCACGCTCGACATGTTCGTCTTCCGCGTGCAGCAGCTGCAGCAGCAGGGCGACGAGGAGGGGGCGCGCGACCTCCTCATGTGGGGTCGCCGCCGCACCTCTCGCCTCCGCGCGCACGCCGACGCCCCCGCCGTGGCCGCCGCCCTCGGGGTGGCGCTGTAGCGCGCCCCTGCCCTTACCCCTGCCGCCTCTCCCCCTCCCTCACCCCGCCGCCCCGCGCGGCCCTGGAGACCTTCATGGACCCGATCATCTATAAGTGGATGCACCTGAGCGGCCTCGCGCTCACGCTGCTCGCCCTCGGCGGGCTCGCCGTCCCCGCGGCTGAGGGCGGGCGCTGGCGCATGCCGGCGCACGGCGTGGGGCTGCTGCTGGCGCTCGTGGGCGGCTTCGGCATGCTCGCCAAGTACAAGATCGACACCGCGCACCCCATGGTGCTCACCAAGATCGCGCTCTGGCTGGTCCTGGGCGCCTCCGTGGCGGTCTTTAAGCGCAAGCCCGCCCTCGCCGCGCCCCTCGTGGGGGCGACCTGGGCGCTCTTTGTGGTGGGCGCCTACCTCGGGCTCCATCTGCGCAACGGCTGAGGGGCGCGATGTCTCGGCGCGGGCCGCTCGGCGCCCTGAGGCGCGTGGCGCTCATCACGCGAGATGATGAGCAGGAGTATCCCGTTGACCTCATCCGCGCGCGCCTCGCGGCGGTGGGGGCGGAGCTGGTGGACGGGGCGGGGGCGGAGGGCGTGGACCTCGTGGTGGCGCTCGGCGGCGACGGCACCGTCCTGCGCGCGCTGGGGGCCTACCCGCAGGCGCCCACCCTCGCCGTTAACTTTGGGCGCGTGGGCTTCCTCACGCAGTGCGACCGCGACGGCCTCGAGGAGGCCCTCGCGCGTGTGGTGCGGGGGGAGTACTTTGTGGAGGAGCGCCTCGCCCTCGATGTGCGCCGCGGCGCGCTGCGCGCGCGCTGCATCAACGAGGTGGTGTGGAAGGGCATCGCGCACATCTCCGAGGTGTCTTTGTGGGTGGACGGCGACCACGTGCACACCTCGCGCGGGGACGGGCTCATCGTGGGCACGCCCACGGGCAGCACCGCCTACCTCATGAGCACGGGGGCGCCCATCGTCACCCCGGGGGTCAGCTGCCTCATCGCCAACCCCCTCAACGAGTACAGCTTCAGCAGCCGCCCGCTGATTTTCGCCGGCGACGCCTCCCTCGAGGTGCGCGTGGAGGACTGCCGCGCGGGGGACCTGGTCTTGGTGATCGACGGCGGCGAGCGCCTGCCCCTCTCCGCGGGGGAGCGCGTACAGGTCTCGCGCGCCGCTGACCCCACGCTGCTCGTGGCGTTTGAGCCGAGCTGCTTCTTCCGCAACCTGCGCGAGCGCCTCCGCTGGGGCTGAGGGCGCGCGCCCCCGCCCCCGCCCCCGCTCAGGGCTCCAGCGGCGCCTCCGCCTCCTCCGCCTCCACGTCCGGCAGCGGCTCGCTGGGGCCCGCGCCGCCCTGCTTCTCCTTGTCGAGGCGCTCATAGAGGCGCTTGGCGCGCGCGGCGCGGTGCTTTTCGGTGTGGCGGTAGCGGAGGTAGAAGCGATAGTAGAGCCGTCGGGCGGCCACCTTGTCGTTCTCCATCTCGTAGGCGCGCGCGAGGTTGTAGTCGATGTCGGCGCGCACCTTGCGCTCGTGGGTAAAGGTCTGCGCCTTGGTGAGCAGCTCGATGGCGCGCTTGTAGGACTCTAGGCGCAGCGCGCAGTTGCCTTGGTAGTAGAGCAGGTCGCCGAGGTAGGGCGGCGCCTCCTCGTAGCTGAGGGAGGCGGCGAACAGCTCGTCGGCGCGGCTGAAGTTGCGCTGCTCAAAGCTCCGCACGCCCTGCTCGTACTTCTCGCGCGCCACCTCGCCCTTAAACTTCACCACCAGCT
Organism: Deltaproteobacteria bacterium; assembly: GCA_016874875.1. Taxonomy (GTDB): domain Bacteria; phylum Myxococcota_A; class Bradymonadia; order UBA7976; family VGTA01; genus VGTA01. The sequence continues at coordinate 6,748 of VGTA01000002.1, forward strand.
CCTCGAGCAGCCCCGAGAATGACAGGCGGCGCAGGGCGCCAAAGCGCTTCACCGCCTCCTCCTTGTCGCCGCCCTTGATGAGGCGCTCAAACTCCAAGAGCTCCTTCTCGATCTGCTGCCAGCGCTCGAGGTCCACCTTGAGGTCCCCCCCCTGCCGCTCTAGGGCGCCGATCTCGCGGTCGCGCCCCTGCAGCTTCACGCCGTAGGTCTCGAGCTTGGCCTGGAAGTTCATGTAGAGCCCGGCGAAGGTCAAGAGCACAAAGAGCACATACGCCACCGCCGAGTTAAAGAGCGAGCGGTGCTCCTGGTGCGCCTGGCGATACCCCACCTGCTTCATCTCTGCCCCGAGGCCCTTGACGAGGTTCTCCGTCTTGATCGCCACGTGCCGCGCCTGCATGGCCTCCTCGCGGAGCCGCCCGAGCTCTTCGAGGACCTCTTCTTGGTAGTCGTTCTGTATCGGCAGTGGTCGGTGTGTGGACATGTGCGCTCTTGCCGTGTGTTGAGTCGAGGTGGCTCAAGAGGTGTGACGGGTGGGTGTAGCACAGCGCCTGCGCGCTGTGAAGCGAGAGGGGGGAGCGGGAGTCAGCGGTGGGGAGTCGTGGGGAGTCAGCGGGGCGGTGGGGGGGCGGGAGGCGGCGCGGGGCGGGCGGCGCGCCAGCGGGCGAGGGAGAGCGCCACGCTCTCATCAAAGAGCTCCGCCACGCGCTCATAGCCCCGCCGGCTGAGGTGGACGCCGTCGCGCTGCGCGAGGCCGGCGCGCTGCCAGGGGCGGAGGTCCTCGCCCATCGCCGCGCGCGCGTCCCAGAAGGCGCAGCGGTGCGCCGCCGCCGCCGCCCGCTGCGCCGCGTAGAGCGGGTCGAGGCCCGGGTGGGGGGCGCCGCGGCGCAGGGCCGAGAAGGGGCCCGTGAGGAGGCAGTCGGCGTCGGGGGCGGCGGCGCGGAGGGCGAGGAGCGTCTCGTGGAGCTCGGCGCGGTAGGCGTCGTCGTCCCACGCGCTCGCGAACAGCTCGTTGATGCCGTAGCTCAGCACCACCGCCGTGGGGCGGAGGGGGGCGAGGCTCTCCTCAAGGCCCCGCGCGCCGTTCTTGAGCAGCTGCTTGGCCTGCCCGCCGTTGAGCCCCACGGCGTCATAGATCAGCCCGCCCGCCGCCCGCTCCAGCGAGAGCCCAAGGACCCTCAGCGGCGCCCCCCGCCCGCCGGGGCGGATTCGCACCGCGTGCGGCTCGTCGGAGAGGTGGAAGGTGTGGGCGACGAGCTCGGTGCGCGGGCGCTCGGCGCTGATGAGCCCGTAGGGGACGTCGTCCACGTCGAGCTGGAAGGGGCCGCTGAGGGGGCCGCCGAGGGTGAGCACGGTGAGCGCGTCAAAGGCGCTGGCGGGGGCGCCGGGGCGGGTGAGCACCTCGAGGGCGTCGCGCGGGTCGGCGCTCTCAAAGACGCAGCCGCCCGGCCCAAAGCTGCCGTCGCGGCGGTCGCGCTTGAGGGTGTGCACCGCCCACTCGCCCTCAGAGCGCTGCAGGACGTGGCGCTGCCCAAAGCTCTGCCACGCGCGCCCGGGGAGCACGAACCCGCGCCCCCCGTCGCCAAAAGTCCGCTGCCAGCGCTCGCGCATCGCCCCCGTCCAGAAGTCCGCCACCACGTGGGAGTCGCCCACGTGCGTCACCCGGACCCGCCCCTCGCCGCGGGCGCGGGCGTCGAGGGCGGCGAAGAGGCGGTCGAGGTGCTCGGCGCCCTCGATCGGCAGACGGGCGCCGAGGGTGGGCTCGGCGCGCAGGGGGGCGGCGAGGGCGAGGGCGAGGGCGAGGGCGAGGGCGAGGGCGAGGGCGAGGGCGGGGGCGCGGCGCGTCAACATGAGCACGTCCTCTCCCTCACCGCACGTCGATGAGCGCCGGCGTCGGGGCGCCCAGCGCCGCGGCGGGCTCCCCCGCCACCCAGAGGGTGACGCGCGCCTCGGGGGACGAGGGGTCCACGTCCTGCACCGCCACGCTCAGGCGACCGCGCGTGAGCGCCAAGGGCAGCTCCACGGTCACGAGGTAGCCCCCCTCCGGCGTCTCGGGCTGCGGGTATCTGTGGCGCTTGGGGGGCGCGCCGGCGCGTGGCCCCTCTACCCACCGCGCTAGGGCTACATCGAGCAGCGCCTGCGCCCCGCTCACCTCCCCCTGCCGCACCTGCAGCTCGAGGGGCGCGCTCGGGTCGCCGATCCAGAAGGTCACTCGGTCGCCCGGGGCGCGGTGGGGGTCGCGCACCCACACGTCCACAAAGAGCGTCTTGTCGGTCTGCGCCGCCGACACCCGCGCCGACAGGTCCTCGACGCCCCCCCAAGCGCGCCCGCGCGCGTCGACGCGGCACAGGTGCCCCGTCAGCGGCGGCGTGGGCGGGCGCGTGTAGCGGGCCACGCGGCGACTCTCGAGGCGCTCAAAGCAGGGGCTGGCCTCGAGGGGCGTGAAGTGCGTGGGCAGCAGCTGCAGGAGCGGGTGGTCGGGCGGAAGCCACCGCGCCCCGTCGAGGCGCTGCAGCTCGGCGTCAGGCGCGAGGCTGAGGAGCGCCGGCGCGCCCCCCCGCCGCCACAGCGACAGCGAGCGGCGCACGTCGGGCTCATAGAGCGCCAGCGGCTCCGCCACCAGCAGGCGCTCCTCCCCGGCGCGACTCGGGCCCTCGAGCAGCAGCGCCAGCTCCCCCCCCGGGTGCAGCAGCGCGTCCACCACGCCGCCGAGGAGGAGGCCGTCGAGGTCATAGAGGGCGCCCTGCGCCCCCTCGCCGCCCGCGGGGGCGCGCCAGGAGAGCTCACCGGCGCGGACCTCGGGGGCGGCGGCGCGGAGGCGGAGCGCCCCCGACGAGAGCGGGCAGCCCCCCGCCCCCTCCGCCGCTCCCTGCGCCGCCCCCTCCGCCCCCCCCTCCGCCCCCTCCGCCGTGAGCAGGAGCCACGAGGTGGGGCGCTGCGCCGGCAGCTGCCAGCGCACCAGCCACTCCGTGGGCGAGAGGCAGGGCGGAATCAGCCCCGGCAGCAGGTCGCGCGTGGCGCGCACCAGCATGTCCGCCTCGCGGAGCGCCGTGAGCGCCTGGCGGTTAGCGAGGTCGAGGGTGTAGAGGCTGCGGCGCGCGCGGCGGCGCCCGCCCGCGCGCTGCTCCACGGCGCGCGAGAGCGTCACCCACTCCCCCGTGAACTGTAAGACCTGGTGCTCGTCGCTAAAATCCCCCTGCGCCGCCGACGGGTCGAGGTGCGTGGTGAGGGGCGTGCGGACCCGCGCGCCCTCCGGCCCTGTGTCGCCGAGCAGCGCGCGGTCGAGACTCACCCACCGGTAGAGCCAGCCATAGGGGCGCGGCGAGGCGCCCGGGGGGGGGGCGGCGGGGGCGCTGTGGGGCGTGAGGGCGTACTCAAAGAGCACGCCGCCGGGGCCCGCGGCGTACAGGCGCGGCGCGCGGTACAGCACGCCCTCGCCGGCGTCCACGATCCAGGTCTGCGCGCGGGACCAGAAGAGCGCGAAGGGGCCCGTGGCGGCGCGCGCCGCCCCCCCGCTCAGCGCCCCGCCCGCGCCCGCGCCCGCGCCGAGAAGTAGAGCAGCGACCCAAGGAAGCACAGCCCGCAGAAGACGGAGGTGAAGTAGCTGAGACGGGCGAAGAAGTCTTGCCATGAGAGGCCGCCACCGCCAAAGTTCTTGTAGAGGTTGATGCCGATGCTGCCGAGGTAGCCGAAAGAGTCGGTGAGGTAGATCATAAACCCCGCCGTCCCCACTGCGCCGATCGCGGCGATGAGTCTGTCGAAGAGCATACTCCCATAGGGCACATACGCCAAGTACGCGCCGAGTCCCGCCGTGATCATCCACACCTCGCCGCCGAGGAGCCCGGCGCGGAACCCGAGCGTGCTGAGCCCGATGAGCGCGCAGCCCCCCAGCATCACCCAGTGCACCCAGATCATGGCCCTAAAGTTGTCCTCCACGCGCACGAGCAGCGCCAGCGCCGCGAGCACGCCGAGGGCGACGGGGACCTCGGAGTAGGCGAAGATCGCCGGCGCGTCCTCGTAGCCGAGGGAGGCCCACAGCTCCGGCGCGAAGTTGTCGCGGAAGTCGCGGTAGGCGGTGAGCACCACGTAGAGCGCCGTGAGGAGCGACAGCCCGAGGGCGGAGGAGCGAAAAAACGCCCAGCGCGCCGCCGCGTCCATGGGGGCGCGCCGGGTGCGCTTGGCCTCGTCCTCGGCGGTGGGGGGCGGCAGGCGCCAGAGCAGGTAGACGCACAGCGCGAAGGGCGCCAAGAACAGCAGCCCCGTGGCGGCGGGCATCCAGCGCTCCCCCACCCCCCACCCCATCACGCCGCGCCCCGCGGATTTGACCACCCCGCTCGCCAGGATGTAGCTGGCGCTGAGGCCGGCGCCCAGAATCTCGGTGACCTGCCGCCCCTCAAGGAACCCAAAGACGAGCCCCCAGATCATGCCGAGCGGGAGGCCGTTGAGCAGCAGGAAGGCGGGCCCCCAGGCGGGGGGGGCGAGAGCGAAGCCCACGAGGCTCAGCTCCGCGAGCGCGATGAGCACGAGGAGGGCGAGGGGGCGGTGGCGCGCGCCGAGCTCCGAGATCACCTTGACGCCGAGCACCTTGGAGAGCGTGTAGCCCACCAGCTGCGCCAAGAGGAGCGCGATCTTGTAGTCGAGCCCCCACAGCGGCGCCTCGCCCTCGTAGGCGACGGCGGTGAAGGGCTTGCGGAAGGCGTACATGCAGAAGTAGCACGAGAAGGCGGCGCTGATGGCGTAGAGGGTGAAGACGAGCTGACTCTGCGCGCTCAGCCACCGCGTGAGCGGCGGGGCGGGCCGCGAGGGGGGCGCGGAGGGGGGCGCGGAGGGGGGCGCGGAGGGGGGCGCGGGCGTGGGCGTGGGCGGCGTGGGCTGCGTGGGCTGCGTGGGCTGCATGGGGGGGGGCGCTGCTCCTGTGTGGCGCGTGAGGGGGCGCGTGAGTTGCTCTTGCGCGGAGGCATTTTTTTCGCTCTTATCTTCCGCCCTAAAAGCCCCGCGCGGTCCTCAAGTAGAGGCGCGGCGCGCGCCCAAGTAAAGGCTCGCGTAAAGGCTCGCGTACAGGCTCAAGCCAAGAAAGCGACCCGCCGATGTCGATAGAGACGAGCAAGCCCGCCACGCCCCTCAGCGACGCGCAGCGCCTCGTGGTGGCTCAAGAGGAGGAGGCGCTCAAGAAGGTGATGGCGAGTCTGGCGCACCTCGAGGAGCCCGAGAGCGACCTCGACGCGGTGGACGAGGAGCTGCTGGCCCTGCGCGAGCAGCTGCAGGAGGCGCACGAGTTCGACCGCGCCGCCATCCTCGACCAGATGAATCGCCTCGCCGCGCTCCGTCAAAACCACGAGGGGCGAGACGACAAGCAGAGCGAGGCGGAGTTCCTGAGCGCGCCGTATTTCGCCCGCATCCTCTACCAAGAGGAGGACGAGGACGGCGAGCCGCGCGGCCCGCAGCGCGAGGTCTTTATCGGCAAGCGCTCCTTCTTTAGCCCCGACGGGCGCGTCAAGGTGGTGGACTGGCGCACGTCCCCCCTCAGCCGCCTCTACTACATGTTCCGCGAGGGCGACGAGTTCTATGAGCGCCTCGGCGACCGTGAAGTGGGGGGGCAGCTCAAGCTCCGCCGCGCCCTCGTGGTGCGCGCCGGCGAGCTCCGCCGTATCCAGTACGGCGTCAAGGGCGACCTCACCCTCGAGCGCTCGTTCGCCGGCGAGTGGAGCGCCGAGCGGCGGGAGCGGGCGCAGCTGACGGGGGGGGAGGGCGTGGCCACGCGCGTGCGCCGCGGCGCCCCCCCCGCCACCGCCGACGCGCTCCTCCCCGAGATCTCGGCGCTCATCGACCCCGAGCAGTTCAAGCTCATCACCCACGAGCAGTCGGGGGTGGTGGTGATTCAGGGCGGCGCGGGGACGGGCAAGACCACCATCGCGCTCCACCGCGTGGCCTACCTCCACTTCCAGAACCCCAAGCGCTACCACCCCCGCCGCATGCTCATCCTCACGCCGGGGGTGGCGCTCAAGCGGTACGTGTCGCAGGTGCTCCCCGCCCTCGACGTGGCGGGGGCGCCCATCCACACGTTTGGGGAGTGGGCCTTTGAGAGCGCGCAGCTCCTCTGCCCGAGCCTCAAGCACCACCGCCTCGTGGAGCACACCCACGTGGGGGCGCAGCGCCTCAAGCGCCAGCTCTTCACCCTGCAGCTGCTCGAGCGCGCGGTGCGCGAGGAGTGCGACGCCCTCGAGGAGGGCCTCGAGCGCGCCGGCGGCAAGGGGCTGCTGGCGGAGTGGCGCCGCCTCCGGGATCTGCCGCAGCACCCGCGCCTCAAGCGCCTCTACGCCTACGCGCAGGGCGCCCCGGAGCGCTTCTCGTCCACGGCGCTCCGCGAGCTCGAGCGCGCGCAGCGCCAGCTCCGCGACCCCAAGGACACCTGGGCGGACCTCTTCACCAACCCCGCGCGCCTCGGGCGCTGGCTCGAGGAGCTCGGGGCGCCCGCGCCGGAGCGGGAGCTGCGGGTGGTGGCGGACCTCATCCACCAGCAGGCGCGCCCCCCGGAGCTGCTCAGCGACGTCGATGAGGACCTGCGCGTGGGGGCGGACGGCGTGGCGCTCAGCGACGATTCCGGGCGCGGGCGCCTCGACCCCGACGACTGCGCGCTCATCCTGCGCCTCGCGCAGCTCAAGTACGGCGCGCTCACGGGGCCCTCCGAGGAGCGCCTGAGCTACGAGCACGTGATGGTGGACGAGGCGCAGGACCTCTCCCCCGTGGCGCTGCAGGTGCTCTGCGGCGCCACGCCCCCGCACGCGCCCGTCACTCTGGCGGGCGACACGGCGCAGCGCGTGATCTTTGATAACGGCTTCTCTCGCTGGGGCGAGGTGCTGCCCTTCCTCCCCGCCGGCGCCTCCCTGCTGCCGCCGCTCAAGGTGTCGTACCGCTCCACGCGCCAGATCATGGAGCTCGCCCGCCACGTGCTCGGCGACCTCGCGCACGACTGGACCACGCGCGACCTGCGCGACGGGCCCGCGGTGGCGTTCACGCGCTTTGAGGAGCGCGGGGAGGCGGTGCAGGCGATCTGTGACGCCCTCGGGCGGCTGATGGACGCCGAGCCGCGCGCCACGGTGGCGGTGGTGGCGCGCACGCCACAGGTGGCGGACCGCTACTTTGAGGGACTCCGCCAGGCGCGCGCGCCCAAGGTCCGCCGGGTGGCGGAGCAGGACTTCTCGTTCTCGGCGGGCGTGGACGTCACCGACGTGCGGCAGGTCAAGGGCCTCGAGTACGACTACGTGATCGCTCTCGACGTGACGGCGGAGCACTACCCCCTAGAGGAGTCGGCGCGTCACCTCCTGCACGTGCTCGCCACGCGCGCGGCGCACCAGCTCTGGATCGTCAACGCGGGGGAGGCGACCCCCTCCCTCCTGCTCCCGCCGCAGCTCACGGCGCGCTGAGCCGCTGAGCCGCTGAGCCGCTGAGCCGCTGAGCGGCGCCCCCCTGGAGGGAACAGCTCTTGATGTCTCTCGTGCCCCCTCGCGGCCCAGCCCTCGCCGCCCTCGCCGCCCTCGCCGCCCTCGCCGCCCCGGCCGCCCTCGCCGCGCCCCCCGCCGCCTGCCCCGCCGAGGAGCGCCTCGACGGGCTCACCCCCGGCAGCCGCGACGAGCACCAGCGCCTCGACTACTGGCTGGCGCGCTGGGGTCTCCTCGGGGACCTCGACGCCCCGCTCATGGACGCGCGCGCCGTCGCCGCCCACAACGACGCCCTGGCGCGCCGCGCGGGGGAGCCGCGCGCGCAGCCCGACCTGCGCGTCCCCCTCTCCGCTGAGGTGCTCAACGAGCAGGTGCGCGGGCGCCTCGCGTACGTGGCGCAGATGTTCGACGAGGGGGTGTACGTGAAGCGCGGCGGGGGGCGGCTGTCGGCGGAGGAGCGGGCGCTCCTTGAGGCGCGCCCGCTCACGCCCGCGGCGACGCCCGAGCTGCGCGTGGCGCTCACGGAGCTGCAGACGGGCTGCGCCCCCGTGCTCGACCCCATCGAGAAGCCCTCCGCCGACCGCACCATCGACCGCAACGCCTGCACGCGGGTCAAGGAGCAGGCGCTCGTGGAGGTGCTCGCGGCGTGGCCGGGGGGCTTCACGCTCATCCGCTCGCGCCTCGCCCTCGGCTGGCTGCCCCCGGCGGCGCCGGGCGCGCCCCCGCGCCTCTCGCCGCCCGTGTCGCCGGCGCTGGCCGACCGCTACGTGGAGGGCCCGTTCGCCTACCTCCGCCCGCCCCGCTCGGCGTCGCGGGCGCGGGTGCCGCGCGTGGGGGGGCGCCTCCTCATCGCCGACGCGGAGGGGGCGCGGGAGGTGGAGGCGCCCCACGACCTCCCCCACCCGGCGCTCACGCGGCGCGCGCTCCTCACGGAGCTCTTCCGTCAGCACGGCGCCCCCTACGGGCTCGGCGGCGACGGGGGGGGCACGGACTGCTCTCAGACGCTGGTCAACGCCCTCGAGGCGGTGGGCCTGCGCCCGCCGCGCCACTCGTCGCACATCGCCGAGTTCGGCACCTTCAGCGTCCCCCTCACGCCCGAGATGTCGGCGCGCGACCGCCTCGCGCTGCTCGACGCCGCCCTCGCGCGCGGAGTAGTTCTGCTGTCGCTCCCCGGGCACATCGCCGCCTACCTCGGGCGCGACGCGCGCGGCGAGCCTATGATCTTTCACGCGATGTCGGACTTCCAGCGCGCCTGCGCGGGCGGCGGCGAGACGATGACGCGGGTGGGGCGCGCCACGGTGACGACGGTGTGGCTCGGGGAAGGCTCGTCGAAGGGCTCCTACCTCGCCCGCGCCACGCAGCTCACCGCCCTCGGCGGCGGCCCCCCGCCCGCCCTCGAGGCGCTGGCCGCCGCGCGCGCCCCCGCCCCCCTCGCCCTGCCGAGCCGCGCCGAGTGCCGCGCCGTTCAGAATCGCGCCCGCATCTTTACCTCACCGGCGCGCCCGAGCCTCGAGCAGCCCCTCCGCGTGATGGTCACGCGCCCCGACGCCAACACCCCCGCCCGCCTCGCCCTCGTGGCCCCCTCGGGGCAGGCGGTGGAGCCGGCGCTCGTGTCGCTCGGCGGGCCCCCCTACGCGCTCTACGCCGAGCTGCCCCCGCCCACGGAGGCGGGGGAGTGGCGGGCGGTCTTTGGCGAGGGGGGCGACCTCTCGTCGTGCACCCACTTCTCGGTGGAGCGCCGGCGGGCCCCGCAGGGCGCCGAGGACCCGGCGCTGTGGACGCCGGTGGAGGAGTGGGGGCCGCACACGGAGGCGCTCTACGCGGCGTTCGTGCGTCGCCTCTTTGACTACCCGCTCGACGACGACCGGAGCTGGCGCAACCTGCAGGACCTCCTCGGCGAGCCGGGGCACAACCTCCTCCGCGACCACCTGAGCGCGCAGGAGGACGAGCGCCTGCGGCTCGAGCCCGACTGCGCCGACCTCCCCTACACCCTCCGCGCCTACTTCGCCTGGAAGCTGCGCCTGCCGATGGGCTACATGAGCTGCTCGCGCGGGAGCAGGGCGCGAGCGCCCTCGTGTCAAGACCGGCGGGATTCGACGGAGCCGCGCGAGGGGCGGCGGGTGGGCGACGATTTCCAGTGGTTCGCGCGCCGTCGCCTCGCCGGCGCCGTCCACTCCGCCAGCGCGCGCACGCTGCCCGACGACGACGAGACCGACCTCTACCCCGTGGCGCTCACCCGCGAGGCGCTGCGCCCCGGCGTGGTGTTCGCCGACCCCTACGGGCACATCCTGATGGTGGCGGGCTGGTCGCCGCAGGGGGCGGGGGGCTACGGGGTGCTCATGGGCGCTGACGGGCAGCCCGACAGCACCATCAGCCGCCGGCGCTTCTGGGAGGGCTCGTTCCTCTTTGACCCCGACCGCGCGGCGGTGGGGGCGGGCTTCAAGGCCTTCCGCCCGCTGGTGAGCGCCGCCCGCGAGGGGCGCGCGGGGCGCCCGCGGGGCCCCTGGCGCGCCCTGCGCAACGACGAGCTCACCGCCGAGCGCATGGGGCCGCTCGCCTACAGCGAGGAGCAGTACGCCGGCCCCAAGGAGCGCTTCTACGACGCCATGGGGGCCCTGATCAGCCCCCGCCCCCTCGACGCGCGCGTCCACCTGAGCGCCCTCGTGGACGCCCTGCACGAGTCGGCGCGGCGGCGCGTGGAGTCCGTGGACAACGGCGAGGCGCACCACCGAGCGCACCCCCGCGCCGTGGTGCCCATGCCCACGGGCTACGCCATCTTTGAGACGAGCGGCCCGTGGGAGGATTTCGCCACCCCCTCGCGCGACATGCGCCTGCTCATCGCCATCGACACGGCGCTGAGTCTGCCGAGCGCCCTCACGCGCGCGCCGGAGCGCTTTGGGCTCACCGCCGCCGAGCTGCCCGAGGCGCTCAAGGCGGTCAGCGCCGACCTCCGCGCCGCCCTCCGCGCCCGCGAGTTCACCTACACCCAGAGCGACGGCGCCCCCCGGCGCCTCACGCTAGAGGACCTCGTGGCGCGCGCCGCCGCCCTCGAGGTGGCCTACAACCCCAACGACTGCCCCGAGGCGCGCTGGGGGGCGCCGGAGGGGAGCGCGGAGCGCGCGTCCTGCGCGCGGCGCGCGCCCGACGCGCAGCGGCGCCTCATGGAGCGCTACCGCCCCTGGTTCCACGAGCGCCGCCGCCCGCCGCGCGGGTCGCGCTGAGCGCTCCCCTCGAGCCGCCCTCAAGCCTCGCTCAGTGCTCCACCTCAGGCGCCGCGCTCGACGGGGGCGGCGGCGTCCAGTCCACGGCCATGCCGAGGTGCAGGCCGCGAATCTTGAGCGCCTCCATAATGTCGGTGAGACTCTTCTTGCCAAAGTTCTTGATGTCCACCATGTCCTTCTCGTGGCGCTGCACCAGCTCGCCCACGTAGATGATGTTGGCGGCGCGGAGGCAGTTCTGGGCGCGGACGGGGAGGTCGAGGTCGCTCACGTGGAGGTTGAGCATCTCGTAGTAGGAGGGGCGGCTGGTGGGCGACAGATCGCCCTCCACGCTCGCCTCCTCCTCCTCCTGGAAGTGGATAAAGGCGCTCATCTGCTCGCGGAACAGGTGAGCGCAGTACACGATGGCCTCCTGCGGCTTGAGCGCGCCGGTGGTCCACACCTCAAGCGAGAGGCGGTTGTAGTCGGTGCGCTGCCCCACGCGGGCGTCGGTCACCTGGTACTGCACGCGGCGCACGGGGTTAAAGAGCGCGTCGATGGCGGTGAAGCCCGCCGGCACGCCCTCGTGGGCGTCGGAGGTCGCGTAGCCGTACCCGCAGCGCACCTCCAGCGAGAGCTTCTTGGCCTTGCCGGTCACGGTGCAGATGTAGAGGTCGGGGTTGTAGAGCGTGACGCCCTCGGGGAGCTTGAGGTCGCGCGCGCGCACCTCGCCGCTGAGCGAGGTCTCCACGCGCAGGGGGGCGCTGAGGGCGCCCCACAGCTCGAGGAGCTTGAGATTCAGCGTCAGCTCCTCGGCGGTCTCCTTGAGGCCGCTGATGGCGCCGCCCTCGCCCACGCCGTCCACCTTGAACGCGCTCACCGCCGCGCCGCGGATGGCGGTGTGGAGGAGCGTCTCGAGGCTGTTGCCGAGGGTGTGCCCGTAGCCGCGCTCGAGGGGCTCCACCACGTACTTGGCGTACCCGTCACGCTCCTCGACGGGGACAACGCCTCGGGGGCGCTTGAGGTTGCGCCAGTTGCGAGCGATCATCGGGCTGACTTCCATCATGGGCATGCTCCTTCGCTGAGTGTCTTAAAGCGCGCGAGCATACGACGATCGCCGAGGGCTGTCAACTCCCGCCGCCAAGTGAGGGGGGGCGGCCAGGGGGCGCTACCCCTGCAGCAGCCGCGCCGCCCGCTTAGCGAAATACGTGAGCACCCCGTCCGCCCCCGCGCGCTTAAAGCACATCAGCGACTCCAAGACCACCTCCTCCTCGCTGAGCCACCCCTGCGCGAACGCCGCCTGGTGCATGGCGTACTCCCCGCTCACCTGATAGGCGAAAGTGGGGGCCTTGAGCTCCTCCTTCACGCGGCGCACCACGTCGAGGTAGGGCATGCCGGGCTTCACCATGATCATGTCGGCGCCCTCCGCGAGGTCGAGGGCGGCCTCGTGGAGCGCCTCATCGGAGTTGGCGGGGTCCTGCTGGTAGGTGCGCTTGTTGCCCTTGCCCAGATTCCCCGCCGAGCCCACGGCGTCGCGGAAGGGCCCGTAGTAGGCGCTGGCGTACTTGGCCGAGTAGGCCAAGATGAGCGTGTTGACGTGCCCGGCGCCCTCGAGGGCGGCGCGAATCGCGCCGATGCGCCCGTCCATCATGTCGGACGGCGCCACCACGTCGGCGCCGGCGGCGGCGTGCGAGAGGGCCTGCTGGATGAGCGCCTCCACGGTGCGGTCGTTGAGCACGTAGCCGCGCGCGTCGATGAGGCCGTCCTGCCCGTGGGTGGTGAAGGGGTCGAGCGCCACGTCGGTGATCACGCCGAGGTCGGGGCAGGCGTCCTTGAGGGCGCGCACGGCGCGCTGCGCGAGGCCGTTGGGGTTAAACGCCTCCTCCGCCTCAAGGCTCTTGGCGCTCGGCGGCGTCACCGGGAACAGCGCCACCGCCGGGACGCCGAGCGCGTGCGCCTCCCGCGCCTCGCGCACGAGCAGGTCGATCGACAGGCGGCTGACCCCCGGCATCGAGCGCACCTCCTCGCGCGCCCCCTCCCCCTCGATCACGAAAAGCGGGTAGATGAGGTCGCTCGGCGTGAGGTGCGACTCGCGCATCAGGCTGCGCGAGAACTCAGCGGCGCGCATGCGGCGCAGGCGCGTGTGGGGGAAGCGGCGCTGGGAGGGCTCAAAGGGCACGGCGGACTCCAGGGGGGGCGGGGGAGGGGGGGCGGGGGGCGGCGGCGCGCGCCCCAGAGCGGGGGCGCCGCGCGCGCGTTTCGGGCGGCGGCGCGCTCACCCGCGCAGCGCCGCCGCCACGCGCGCGTCGCGGGCGAGGGCGGGGTGCAGGGCGGCGAGGCGGCGCGCGGCGCCCCGCAGGGCGCGCCCCTCCGCGCCGAGCGCCGCGCGCCCCAGCGCGCCGAGGGCGCAGAGCCGCCCAAGCGCCTCCGCCGCCCGCGCCATGCCCGGGCCGCCGAGGGCGGCGAGCTCCACGATTCGCTCGTGCGCCGGCGCCCCCAAGAGGTCTGCGTCCTCTGCGCCCTCTGCGCCCTCTGCGCCCTCTGCGCCCTCTGCGCCCTCTGCGCCCTCTGCGCCCTCTGCGCCCTCTGCGCCCTCTGCGCGCGCCGCGCCCTCGAGCGCCACGTCGAGGGCGTGGGCGAGGGCGGCGAGGCGGTGGGGGTCGCTCGGGGGCGTGTGCGCGAGCGCCTCGCGCGCCCAGCGCGCCGCGCGCGCGCGCTCGCCGCGCGCCCAGGACCAGCGCGAGAGCGCCAGCGCGCGCTCGCCGCGCTGCGCGGCGAGGCGGCAGGTGTGCAGCTGGGCGCCCGAGAGGTAGCCGAGGCCCTCCTCGAGCGCCTCCATCGCCTCCGCCGCCAGCCCCGCGCCCTCGTAGGCGTGCGACAAGAAGAGCCACACGTCCGGCTCGCGGGGCGCGCGCTCGAGGGCGGCGACGGCGGCGGCGAGGCGCTCCTCGAAGGGGGCGCCCGCCGCGTGCAGACTCATCAGATAAGACGTCGTGGCCTCCGCGCGCAGGCGCTCGTCCGCCTCCGCCGCCCCCGCCACGCTCAGGAGGGCGGCCTGCGCCTCTCGGTGGCGCCCGGCGAGGGCGTACTCGCGCCCCAGGTAGAAGCGATAGCGCAGCGTGTCGGGCTCCTCGCGCGTGACCTGCTCGAGCAGCGCGATGTTGCGCGCGAGCTTGCCCCGCGCCGCGTACACCTGCGGGTCGTAGCCGAGGTGGACCACCTCGAGGCCCGTCACCCGCGTGTGCTCAAAGACGCGCGCGGGGTCGGAGAGGGCGCAGAAGGTGTTGTGGACGCGCCCCACGTAGCCGAGGTCGGGGTGGCGCGGGAAGATGCGCTGGCTAAAGAACGAGTGGGTGGGCGCGCCGTCGAGGCCCACGTTCACCACGTTGAGCATGAGCGCCTGGTAGGGCCAGGCGGCGGAGGGGCGGAGCAGGTCGCGGACGTTGGCGGGCTGGGGGCCGCGAAACCGCTCGTCGGCGTCGAGAATCGCCACCCACGCCCCGCGCGCGCGCCGCAGCGTCTCATTGCGCGCCCGCGAGAAGTCGTTCACCCACTCAAAGTAGCTCACCTTGGCGCCGAGGTCGCGCGCGATCTCCACCGTGCGGTCGGTGGAGCCCGTGTCCACCACCACCAGCTCGTCCACCCACTCGCGCGCGCTCAGGAGCGCCTCCTCCAAGAAGCGCTCCTCGTTCTTGACTATCATGGCGAGGCTGAGGAGGGGCTGAGGCATGGGTCATCGCCGCGGAGGGGGGAGAGGCGAAAACAAAGAGAGGCGACCCGGGGGCCGCCCCTCTCGCGCCCCAGAGGGCTCAATGGGCACAGCAGGATTTGAACCTACGACATCCTGGACCACAACCAGGCGCTCTACCAGCTGAACTATGTGCCCATCTCAGCGCGCTCGCTAGAGCGCTCGCGCTGATCTGTTGACCTGTGTAGCGCCTCGGCGGCGCGCTGTCAAGGACTTTCGAGCCCCGCGGGCGGATTCGAGGGCTCGCGGCTCAGCTCGCGGCTCAGCTCGCGGCTCAGCTCGCGGCTCAGCGCGCCCCTCAGAGCGCCCCCGCCCGCCGCCACCGCCCCCGCCAGAACGCCCACGAGAGCAGCGCCAAGCGCGCCCCCCAGTCCACCGTCGTGCCCACCCACACCCCAAAGACCCCCCACCCGAGGTGATGCCCAAAGAGCCAGCACGCCCCCACCCGAAAGGCGAGGGGCGCGACCACCATGATCACCATCGGGCTGAGGGTGTCCCCGGCGCCGCGGAGGGCGCCTGAGAGGGCGCAGCTGCCCGCCATGAGGGGCTGCGCCACCGCCGCCGCCAGCAGGCAGGGCGCGGCGGCGGCGGCCACCGCCGGGTCGCGCGTGACCAGGGCCACGAGCTCCTCCGACCGCAGCGCGTAGAGCGCGCTCACGGGCAGCATGACGCAGACGGCCAAGAGGGCGGCGCCCCAGCCGGCGGCGGCGGCGGCGTGCAGGTCGCCGCGGCCCGCGCGCTGCGCCACCAGCGCCCCCGCCGCCACCCCAAAGGCGTCGGCGCAGATGAAGCCCACGGACTCCACGGCGAGCGCCGCCTGATGCGCGCTCATCGCGAGCACGCCGAGGGCGGCGATGAGCTCGGCGTACACCAAGTAGATGGCGTGGTAGCCCACGCGCTCGCCGAGCGCGCCGCGGGTGACGCGCGCCACGGGGGCGAGGGCGGCGAGCGTGGCGCGCATCCCGCCGCGGCGGAGGAGCCCGCCGAGGGCGCCGAGGAGGTCGGCGAGGGGCACGCGCGGCGGGCGCGGCGCGCGGGCGAGGAGGGCGGCGGCGAGCAGCCCCTGCAGCGCGAAGGTGGCGGCCGAGCCCCAGGCCGCCCCCGCCACGCCGAGCGCGGGGAGCGGCCCCGCCCCGTAGATGAGCCCCCACGACGCCCCGAGGTTGAGCGCGCCGCAGGCGAGCGAGATCCACATGGGCGTGCGCGTGTCGCCCCCCGCCTGCATGGCGGCACAGGCGGCGCCCCCGAGCATCTTGAGCGGCGCCGACCAGAAGAGCGGCAGCGCGTAGCTCAGCGAGAGGGCGGCGAGCTCCGGGGCGGCGCGCCCGCCCACCCAGACCACCAGCTCTGCGAGGGGGCGGGCGGCGGCGGCGAGGGTGAGGCCGAGCGCGAGCGACGCCGCGCACACCGCCCGCGTCGCCGCCGCCGCCCCCGCCGCGTCCCCGGCGCCCACCCGGCGCCCCACCACCGCCACCAGCCCCACCTCGAGGGCGCCGAGGAGCGCAAAGAGCGTCCACACGCTCGGCCCGCACACCTGCATCACCCCGAGCCCCGCGGCGCTGTAGCGCCCGAGCAGGGCGCGGTCGGTGAGGAAGACCGCCGTCACCAGCAGCCCCTGCGCCATGGCGGGGAGCGAGAGCGCCCACACCTCGCCCATCGGGAGCGCCCGGAGCGCCCCCCGCGCCACTTCAAGGTGTGCCACGGCCCCTCCAGCGCCCCTCAGTCGTCGTAGAAGATGCTCTCGCGCCGCTTGACGAACTCCTCAATGGAGCGCTTGAGGGTGGGCGAGAGGCGGGTGAACTGCACCCCAACCCCGTTGGGCACGTTGGAGTTGGGGGCGGTCGAGGAGCGCACCCAGCGCACCTCCCCCTCCACCAGCTCCGGGGCGCTCATGGCGGGGAGCTTGAGCTCAAAGCGGAGGGGCGTGCCGAGGGCGATGAGCTGCTCCGTGGCGATAAAGACGCCGCCCTCGGAGATGTTGTCGGTGAACCCGATATAGAAGTTGTGGTCGCTCTCGGCGCTGACCTCAAGGGAGAACCGCTCAAAGCGCGTCTCCATGCCGAGCGCCACGCGCGCCAGGCGCCGCTCCTCGGGGGCGGGCGCGGCGGGCGGGGCGGGCGCGGCGGGCGCGGCGGGCGCGGCGGGCGCGGCGGGCGTGGCGGGCGCGGCGGGGGGCAGCTGCTGCGTGCTCTGCTGCGCGATCAGCGCGTCGAGGGAGAGCAGGGCCTGCTCAAAGCGCTTCTGTTGCTGAAAGGCGGGGGCGAGGGACTTCGCCACCTCCTCCGACGAATCGCGGGTAGCGGCGAGCGCGGCGCGCGCCTCCTCGAACTCACGCGCCGCCGCCGCGCGCTCCTCGGTGATGGCCCTGATCAGGCGCGCCGCCAGATCGGGACCGAGCAGGGCGCGTTTCGCCTCCGCCGCCCCCAGCTGCTCGCTGAGCGCCTCGACGCGCGCCTCGAGCGTCTCCTCCTTGCCCTCGAGCGCGGAGAGCTCCTCCTGCGAGGCCTGCAGGCGGGCGCGGAGGTCGGCGAGGGCGCGCTGAGAGTCCTGCAGGCGCTGGGCGAGCGCGGCGCGCTCCTGCTTAAGCTGCGTGACGGGCGGGTGGGCGGGGTCGCTCATGGGGTTCGCTTTCTGATGGAGCCTATGTCTGCGGTCTGCGGGCTTGAGGCTAGACGAGCCCGAGGTCCACGCGGAAAATCTGCTGGCCGAGCAGGACGAGGTCATTCTGCGACAGCGGCACGTTGCCCTGCACGCGCAGGAAGGTGCCGTTGGTGCTGCCCTTGTCGGTGAGCGTGGCGCGCTCCTCAGCGAACGAGAGCGTGCAGTGCGCCCCGCTCATAAAGCGGTCCTGCTCAAAGGTGATGGCGCCGCGCACGCGGCCGATGTCGAGGGTGGAGTCGCTGAGCATCCAGGCGCGCCCGAGCTCGCCGTGCCCCACCACGTGCGCCAGGCGCCCCCAGGTCTGATAGGTGGGCGAGCCGAGTCGGCGCGTGCCGTCGGTGCTCGGCGCGCCGCGCCCGGGCTTGATGCGCTCAAAGCGGAAGAGCTGCTGCCCGGCGCGGAAGAGGTCGCCGCTGTGCAGCTCGGCGGTGCCCTTGAGCTTGACGAAAGTGCCGTTGAGCCCGCCCTCGTCGCGCAGATAGACGCTCTGGCCCTGAAAGAAGAAGGTGACGTGCTTGGGCGAGAGGTAGGGGTCGCGCTGGAAGATGGGCCACGGGTAGTCGCGCCCGAGGGTGGCCTGCTTGATGTTGAGCGACAGCGCCTCGCCCTCGCTGCCGTCGGGGTGGATGTGCACCAAGCGCAGGTACTGCGTCTCCGCCGTCTTGGCCGGGACGCCGAGGGGGGGCGGCGTGTGGTGGGCGGGCTCGTGGCGCAGATCCTCGTCGTAGCGCGTGCCGCAGCCCCCGCAGAACGCGAATCCCTTGGGCACCACGGCGAAGCAGTGCTTGCAGACCCGCGGCGCCTGCGCCGCGGCGCGCACCGACACGGCGGGGGCGGGCGGCGCGGGGCTCAGCGCGGCGGCCGGGGTGACCGCCGGCGCCGCGGGGCGCGCGTCGCGGGCGGCGGCGAGGCTCGAGGAAGAGAGCTCGTAGGTCTCCTCGGCCTCCTCGGCGCGCTGAGGGGCGCGCGCCGCCGGCGCGGCGTCGTCTTGGGGCTGCAGCGCGGGGGGCTTCGGCGCGGGGGACTCCTGCGCGGGGGACTCCTGCGCGGGGGACTCCTGCGCGGGGGACTCCTGCGCGGAGGGCTGATCTTGGAAGTGAAAATCAAAGGGCAGGTCCAGCGCCCCGCCCCCCGCGCCCATCAGCTCCGCGAGCGCGGCGGGGGCGGGCTCGGAGGGGACCTCGAAGGCTGGCAGCGGCGGGGGCAGGTCGTCCTCGGCGGTGAGGGGGGGCAGCGCCGAGTCGCGCGCCGAATCGAGCGCCGAGTCGAGCGCCGAGTCGAGCGCCGAGTCGAGCGCCAAGTCGAGCGCCGAGTCGAGCGCCGCGGGCAGATGGAGGCCCATGACCGCCGGCGCCTCCTCATAGACGGCGTCCGGCGCGGCGGAAATCAGCGCCGCGGGGCGGGCGGCGGGCTCGGCGCTCGAGAAGGCGTCGCGCAGCGAGGAGCGCCGGCGCGCCTTGGGCGCCGCCTCCTCCTCGTCGCGCAGCTGCGGCAGCTCGGCGCCGCAGCCGAGGCAGAAGCGGTAGTGCTTGGCGTTCTGATGTCCACACTGGGCGCAGGTGCTCATGTGCTCTCCTGGGTTCGGGCGCGTCGCGGCGATTAAACAGAGACCTGGCTCTGCGAGGAGTGGGGGGCGTGGGGCTGCACTTGCAAGAGCTGCTTGCCGATCAAGATGAAGTCGCCGACGCTGAGCGGCGCCTCGCCCTTCACCTGCACGAAAGTGCCGTTGCGCGAGCCCATGTCCGTGAGGACGATCTTGTCGTTGCTCACGCTCACGTGGCAGTGCCGCGAGCTCATAAAGCGGTCGAGGGGGAAGTTGAGGTCGCAGCCCTGGCGCCCCACGCTCAGGCTGCCGTCCGTGAACGGCACGCAGAGGCCGCGCCCGCCCCCCTCAAGGAGCTGCGTGAGTCGCCGAGGGGCGCTGGCGGGCTTGGGGTTGGCGAAAAAGCGCACGCCCTGCTCGGCGTCCTCAGGCAAGAAGGAGCCGCCCGCCGAGTACTCCTCCACGCAGTACATCTGCTCCCCGGCGATGAAGACCTCGCCCTCCTCGAGCTGCGTGGGCTCGCGCAGGCGCACGAACACGCCGTTAAAGCTCCCCTCGTCGCGAATCAGCAGCGCGCCGCCGCGGTAGAGGAGCGTGGCGTGGAGCGGCGAGATGTAGGGGTCCTCACGGAAGATCATGTTGCCCTCCACGCGCCCGATCTGGGCTCGGTCGCGCACCCTAAAGCGCACCTCCTTGAGCTCAGGGCTCCGAATCAGCACCAGGTCCACCGCCGGGGGCTCGACGGCGGCGGGCGCGGCGGGCGCGGCGGGCGCGGCGGGGGGCGACAGCATAAAGCCGCACTGGAGGCAGAAGTGGCTACGCGGGATCACGCCGGCGCCGCACTGAGGGCAGTGTGTGAGGTGGCTCATGTTCACTCCAGTGGTGAAGCCCGGGGGGGACCCGGGGGGGGAGCCCGGGGGCGGCGCTTGGAGGCGCGCGCTGGGTCGCGGGAGAGCATAGACGAGGACGAGCGCTTTCACAACCGCCATGGCTTTTGAGGCGCGCGGTGCTATGGTGTGACGCCCCCCCAGCCCCCCCCACAGGACCTCCGATGAGCGACCCCAAGACTCCCAAGCCCCGCGCCGACAAGGGCGCCGCGCCGCAGATCACCGAGGCCTTCGTCAAGGCGCTCCCCAAGACCGACCTGCACGTGCATCTCGACGGCTCCATCCGCGTCAGCACCCTCATCGACCTCGCCCGAGAGTACAACGTCTCGCTGCCGAGCTACACCGAGGAGGGCATGCGCGAGCTGGTCTTTAAGGAGCGCTACGCCAACCTCGGCGA
Organism: Deltaproteobacteria bacterium; assembly: GCA_016874875.1. Taxonomy (GTDB): domain Bacteria; phylum Myxococcota_A; class Bradymonadia; order UBA7976; family VGTA01; genus VGTA01. Next base: position 26,617 of record VGTA01000002.1, read on the forward strand.
GTACCTGCGCGGCTTCGCCTACACCGTGGGCGTGATGCAGAGCGAGCTCGCCCTAGAGCGCTGCGCCTACGAGTTCGCCGTCGACAACCTCAACGAGGGCGTGCGCTACTTTGAGGTGCGCTTCGCCCCGCAGCTCCACATGCACAAGCACATGAACGCCGTGATGGTGATCAAGGCCGTGAATCGCGGCCTCAAGCGCGCGCAAGACGAGTTCAACCGCCGCCCTGAGGTGGAGTCGGGCGCCGAGCCGCGCTTTGAGTACGGCATCATCGTGTGCGCCATGCGCATGTTCAATGAGCACTTCAGCGAGTACTTCAGCAACCTGATCGCCGCCCACCGCTACACGCCCATCAAGGACGTCTACCGCATGGCCTCGCAGGAGCTCGCGCGCGCCGCCATCACCGCCCGCGATGAGCACGGGCTGCCCGTGGTGGCCTTTGACCTCGCCGGCGAGGAGGCGGGCTACCCCGCCGAGGACCACCGCGACGCGTTCGCCTACGCGCACAAGAAGTTCCTCAAGAAGACGGTGCACGCCGGCGAGGCCTACGGGCCCGAGAGCATCTTTCAGGCGATCACGGACCTCTACGCCGACCGCATCGGGCACGGCACCTACCTGCTCGACCCGCATGCCATCAAGGACCCAGAGATCAAGGACCCCGAGCGCTATGTCAAGCAGCTCAGCCAGTACATCGCCGACCGGCGCATCACCCTCGAGATCTGCCTCACCAGCAACCTGCAGACCAACCCGCACATGAAGAGTCTGAGCGACCACAGCTTCCGCGAGCTCCGCCGCCACAGGCACTCCACCACCCTCTGCACCGACAACCGCACCGTGAGCAACACCACGGTCACCAAAGAGCTGCTGCTCGCTGCAGAGCACATGCACTTTACGCTCGACGACCTCAAGAGCGTGGTGATCTACGGCTTCAAGCGCAGCTTCATGCCCACCAGCTACCTGCAGAAGCGCGCCTATGTGCGTCAGGTCATCGACTACTATGAGCAGGTGGAGGCGCGCTTCCTCAAGGGCGAGATCTGAGGCGAGATCTGAGGCGAGCCCTCACGCCCTCACTCCCCCCCGCCCTCCCCGTTGAGCTTAAAGCCGTAGTGAATCAGGCGCCACTCCTGCTTCTCGCGCTTGAGCTCCCACATAATCCAGCCATCGGAGTACACCCAGGGCTGCAGGGCGAGGGTGATGTGATCGCGCTCGTTGGTGAGCAGCAGCTCGTGGGGGCCAGCGGCGAGCTGCTTATTGTCGAACGTGAGCTGCCCGAGGGGGACGCCGTCGAAAGTGACCTTAAAGTACTGTGAGCCAATGACGCGCAGGCGCCCTACGCCCTCGGGGTAGGGCTTAAAGCGCAGCGTGTAGGCCTCGCCGAAGGCGGGGCTGAGGCGCCAACGCTCGGGGCGGGCGCCCTCGAGGACCCCCTCAAAGTCCACCGTCTCTGTGCTCTCGAGGGGGTATATCGCGAGCCCGCGCTCCGCCAGCAACGTCCCCTCCGCGTCCTCGGTGTGCCTAAAGCGCCTAAACCCCACTCGCCCGTCCTCCGACTCCAAAAAGATGAGGCCCTTGGCGTTGAGGGCCTTGAGGCTGAGACTCTGCGTCAGCTCCTCGCCGGGGCTAAAGGTGGCGAGGAGCGTGTGGGGCTGCGCCCCGGGCTGCTCCACACGCAAGATGACGGGCGCCCCCGAGGGGACCCGCACGGCGCCCTTGGCGGAGGGCTTGACGCGCTCGCCGTTGACGCTGAAGGTGATGGGCGCCTTCTGGGTGGGCACCGCCGACGTCACCTTGAGGTTGAGCGTGGCGCTCGGCGCGGCGCCGGGGGTGAGCATAAAGAGGCCGGGGAGGGCGTCGAGCTGCTCGCGGCGCAGGGTGACGCGGTGGGGGAGGTGGTCGGGGAGACTCACCACCACGTCGAGGGGGTAGCCGGCGCGGAGCGTGAGGTCGAGGGGAGTGGCGCGCTCCTGCAGCGCGCCGTTCACAAAGACGCGCGCGCCGCTCGGCACCGTCTTGAGCGTGTAGGCGTGAGGCTCAAGGCGCGGCGCGGGCGCCGGCGCGGGCTCAAGCGCCGGCGCCGCCGTCTGCGCGCCGAGCGGCTCGCCTTGAGGCTTGAGCGCCTCCGGCGGGTGAGAGAGGAAGTACCCCGCGCCGATGAGCGCGGCGATGAGGAGCGCCGCGAACAGGCGGGGGGCGAGGGGCTTGTGAGAGGCCGAGGTGAACGGCGCGGCGGGCGCGGCGGGCGCGGCGGGCGCGGCGGGCGCGGCGGGCGCGGCTACGCTCACCTCGATGTCATTAAAGTCCTCGTCCGCGGCCGCTAGGATGTCGAGGGTGCGCAGCGGCTGGTATTTGGCCTGCGGCGCGGGCGGCGCTGAGGAGGGCGGCGCTGAGGAGGGCGGCGCTGAGGAGGGCGGCGCTGAGGAGGGCGGCGCTGAGGAGGGCGGCGCTGAGGAGGGCGGCGCGAGCGTCCCCGTCACCTCCTGAGGCGCGTCGGGCGCGTCGGGCGCGGCGGGCGCGGCGGGCACATCCAACGGCGCCTCGCCCGCCGGCATGTCCTCATCCAAGGGCTCATCGATGGTGTCCACCGTCGCCTGCTCGTCCGCGGGGGCGGGCTCAGGCGGGGTGGGCTCTGAGGTGAGGCGGGAGGCGAGGGGGGAGGCGAGGGGAGAGACCGCGGGCGCGGCGGGGGGGGCGGGGAGGGGCTCGGCGGCGGCGAGGGCGGCGGCGTCGGCGGCGTCGGCGGCGGCGAGGGCGGCGGCGATCTGGTCGGCGGTGAGCGGGAGGGTCGCCTCTGGTGAGGGCATCTCGGGGGGAGGGCTGAGGGGCGTCTGCTGCGCGCTCAGGTCGAGCGCGTGCGGCGCGAGGGCGCGCAGGTCGAGCGCCATAAAGCCGTGGGAGGTGCGCAGCGGCTCGCGCGCCGCCGGCGACGGCGCGCGC
>VGTA01000003.1 GCA_016874875.1 Deltaproteobacteria bacterium
AAGGGCTGGCTGAACCTTGACCACAAGCCCGGCGTGGAAAACGTGCTAGGCTACCCGCTCAGCGTTGAGACGCGCGGGCGCGAGACGCACCTGGAGGGCGTGCTACTGCTCGACCGCCCAAAGGCGCGCGAGGTGTATGACACGGCGCGCAGCCTACAGAAGGCGGGGGGCGGGCGGCGCCTGGGCTTCTCGATTGAGGGCCAGGTGATGGAGCGCGACCCGAAGAACGCAAAGCGCATCATCAAGGCGCGCGTGCTCAACTGCGCTATCACGCACAACCCGATCAACGCCGACACGCACCTAGAGTTAATGAAATCGCTTATGAGCGTGGGCTACCAGACGCCGAGCGCCGCGCCCAACGGCGAGAGCCTCGCGCCGCTAGTGCCTCAACAGCTCGCTGGACATATCGCCAACGCCGCCAGCCCATCTCAGAAAAAAAATTCAGAGGATGCGGCTTTAGCTGATATGATTAGAGCGCTATATGCAAACTTCCCCGCCGCCCCACTCGCCGAGATCATCAAGGCGGCTCAACAGATGACGGAGGCTAGGCGAATATGCGCCGAGACGACCTAATCGAGATGATGAAAGCGGCGGGCGTCGCCCCCGCAGAGGCTGAGGCTCGCGCCGACGCCACCCTCGCGGATCACGCCGCCGCGGACACCCTCACCAAGAGCCTCGACGCCCTCGCCGACGTCGCCGCCGCCCAGACGCGCGCGGAGGCGGAGAACGCCGACCGCCTCGCGAAGGCTGCCACCGCCGCCGAAATCAACCTCGCCGAGACGCTCGCGCCCGCCCTTGACGCCATGCTCGCCGAGCAGCGCACCCAGAACGCGGCGCTGGCTAAGGGGCTCACCGGCGCCCTGGAGCTCATTAAGGGGCTCAAGGCTGATCTAAAGGCCCTCCGCGACGCGCGCCCCGCGCCCGCGCCCGCGCCTATGGCTAAGAGCGTTGATTTCATCCCCGCCCCCGGCGAGGTGAAGGGCGCCGCCGTGGACGCGCGCGAGGAGCTCATTAAGGCTCTTACCGGCGCCACCACCACCGACGCTAACCGCGCCGCGCAGCTCATGCACGCCGCCGCCCTCCTGGAGAGCGGCGCCGACCCCCTCGACATTCAGAAGCGTTTCTTTTAAGGAGCCCCGCACATGATCAGCTCTCAGAACCTCGCCGCGCTCATGGCCGACCTGAACAAGGGCACCGTGGGCTACCAGACGCCCCTAGTTCCCGCCGGGGGCTCCCAGACCGCCTCTAACCTCTCGCCGCTCATCCCGCAGCAGCTCTCACAGACGCTCAGCGTTGCTACCTCCAGCATGGCCGACCTCAAGCTGTGGCCCATGCTCAACAAGGTTGCGGCTATGAACACCGTTGTCGAGTACAACCGCGTGCTCTCGCACGGCGCCGAGCACTCCCCGTTTATCGCTGAGGGCGGCGTGGGCGCGCTGAACCGCGCCACCTACCAGAAGGTCGCCGTGCAGATTAAGTACCTCGCTGAGCGCCGCGAGATCACCGACGTTGCCTCTTTTGTGTCGCTTGTCGGGCCCTCCGCCGACGCCCTCGCGCTTGAGACGACGCGCGGCACCGAGGCGCTGTTGCGCCGCGTGGAAAAGGAGCTCTTCTTCGGTAACAGCACCGTCAACCCCCTCGCGTGGGATGGGATCATCAAGCAGATCAGCGACGCCGGCAACGTCGCCGACCTCCGCGGCAAGGCTGTTACGCCTAATTACCTCCAGGAGGTGCTAGGCTCGCTGTACTCCGCGCCCTTCTACGGTATGGCCTCGCACATCCTGGTCACGCCCCGCGTTCTCAGCGAGATCATCAAGCAGACCGTGACCTTTGGGCGCCACGATCAGATCAATTTCAACAACGGTATGCTAGGGTTCGGCTCGAACAACCTAACGATTAGCGCCCCCTACGGCATGATCCCCGTTGTTGCGTGCCCGTTCCTTGAGCGCCACGACCGCATCGCCCCCGCCGCGGGCGCGTCGGGCGTGTTTGACGGCTCTGTGGTCACGCCTACTATCAGCGTGCAGCCCACCGCCGCCACTAACGCCGCCTCTCAGTTTGTGGCAGCCGACGAGGGCGCCTACCGCTACCGCGTTGTGCCCGTGGGCCCGTCGGGTGTGGGCGTCGCCGTGGACACCAACGCCGTTAGCGTGGAGACGGGCGACCGCGTGAGCTTCACCATCGCGCAGAGCGACGCCTCCGCGACCGTCTCGCACTACCGCGTTTACCGTTCCGCCGCGGACGCCGCCAGCGCCGACGGCGCGCTCCTGGTGCGCGAGATCGCCAACGGCGGCGCCACCACGGTCTTTACGGACGACAACGCCGACCTCCCCGGCTCCTCGCCTATCCTGCTGATCAACAGCGGCGCCGATCATATGGCCTACTACCAGATGCTCAGCCTGATCCGCCGCCCGCTCGCGCAGATCAATAGCAGCTACCCGTTCCTGCTGATGATGTTTGGCGCCCCCGCCGTGATGCTCCCCTCGAAGATGTGGATCATCAAGAACGCCGGCGTGAACCCCGCGCAGGGCCTCCCCGCCTGAGACGAGTAGGTGAGAAGATGTGGCGTAGCCGAGGCTTTAAGGCAGGTGAAATCAGCATCGCGGGCGCGCCCGTAGAGGTGCGCGATTATCTGATCACCACCCCGCAGCTCACGGACGCCCAGATCGCGCACCTAACCCGCTCTAGCGCGTGGACACTCATCACGGAGGAGGAGGAGGCGCCCCCCGCGCTCGACCTCACCCCCGCCCCCGCCCCCGCTCAGGCGCTCGCGCCGGTGGCGGGCGGCGACACTTCCCCAGAGCCCGCGCCCAAGCGACGCGGGCGCCCCAAGAAGGTTAGCCCATGAGCTCAGCGCTCGCCCTCCGCGGCTATGACGCCGCTTGGCTCAAAAGCACCTTCCTTCTAGGCGTAGACCTCACCCTCGACGACGGCACCGCTTACCCCGACGTGGTGTTTGAGGACGCTCTAGCGCAGGCTGAGCGCGCCATAGGCGATGAACTAGGGCTCACCCTCGCGCCGCAGGTGATACGCGAGCGCCAAGACCGAGAGCCTGGGCTGAGCGCGGGCTGGTATCCGATACGCACGCGCCACCGCCCCCTGATCGAGGTACAGGAGCTCGCCGTGCTCTACGGGCGCTCAGTCTCGCGGGCGATACTGCCGGCGACCTGGGCGACCATACCCGAACCTATGGCGGGGCAGATACACATCATCCCCACCACCGACGGCGCGGCGAGCTATGTGATCAGCGGCGGGCAGCCAATCATTCTAGGTTTCGGCGGGATGAGCGGCGTAGACCCGTATATTCCCGCCTACTTCGAGATCACCTATAGCGCTGGCTTCCCGCTCTACACCGGCGCGGCGACTATCCCCGCCGGCGCCTTGAGCGTCGAGGCCCCGATAGGGCGCGCCTTCCAGGACATTTACAGCGCGAGCGCCTCAACGGGCGCCACGGTAAGCGCGAAGGGCTTTGAGAGCCTCACGCTAACGCGCACGGGCGCGAGCACCGCCGCGCCCCTCGCCGTGACTTGGACGGTAGACACCCTCCCCGCGCCGATAGTGCGCGCTGTGGGGCTGCAAGGCGCCTCCCTCGCGCTGAATATCGCGGGCGACCTCATCGCGGGCGCCGGTATCGCGCAGCAGTCACAGGGGATCGACGGGCTGAGCCAGAGTATCGCGACTACCGCCAGCGCCACCAACGCGGGCTATGGCGCGCGACTAGGGCAGTTTGAAAAGGAGCTCAAGGCGCTAATGAAAACGCTTAAGGCCACCTATCGCGCCTTCAATATCGCGGCGCTTTGAGGTCGCGCTATGCAGCTCCCATCACGCGCCCCCGTTAAGCTGATACCCCGGGCAGACTTCAAGCCAGAGGAGTTCAGAAAGCTCATCTTCGCGCAGGGGCTGAATGTGCGCTGGGAGCAGTCGTGCTTGTGCCCGTGCAACGCGCCCATAGCGGCCAGCGGCTTTCAGAGCACTTTGACACCGACCGCGGCGACGACGCGAAACCGCCCCGACTGCCAAGCGTGCAACGGGCGCGGCTACCTCTATCACGACGCCCAAGAGATCAAGGCGCTAGTGACGGGGGCGCGCAAGACGGATGAGCGCTTTAGCCAGGTGGGAGGCTCAGAGTACGCGGACGGGCAGATAGGGCTCTCGCTACTGCCTGAGCATTTGCCCGCTATGGGCGACCGCTTCACGCTGATAGATGCAGAGCTTATCTATCGCGAGGTCATAACGCGCGGCGCGAGCGCCACAGACACCCTAACCTATCCCATATCGCGGCGCGCTCACGACCTCGCCGGCGGGGCTGTTACTTTCGGCGTGCGGTACGCGCGCAGCGCCGCCCTAGACGGAACGGTCACGGGGGGGCGCGCCTTTGTGGAGGGCGTGGACTTCACCACCACCACGGGCGCGCTAGTGTGGACAGCGCCCGACGCCCCGCCCGCCGGCGCGCGGGTGGCGCTGGAGTACTACACGCACCCCGCCTACATCATCACGGGGCAGCCGCACGCGATACGCGACGCCTATAAGCAGTTCAAGGCGCCCGCGCCGTTCCATATCTCGCTCCCCATTTACGCGGAGGCGCGCTTAGAGCAGTACGGCGCCCCCCGAGAGGGGGCGGGCCCATGAGCCTCAGCACGGGCATTGATCAAGCGAGCCGCCTAGCGCGCGCTTATCGGGTGGCGGAGGTAGTGGCAGCGGCGTGGAAGGCTGAAGCGCAGAGCTACGGGCTCAGGAGCACGCTAAACATCTACAAGCGCGGCGTTCAGATACGCGAGGTGAGCGTCTCGCACGTGATCATCTCACTCAGCGGGATAGTTCCGCTGATGATCGAGAACGGGGTAGCGGCGCACGATATGAGGCGCTATCTACTCCGCACGCAGCGCCCGGGCGCCTCGCCGATACGCTATGTGAAGAAGGGCCCGCGCAAGGGTGAGCCCTACCGCTTCATTATGTTTGGGCGCACAGGACGCGATATAGACACCTACGGGGGGCGGGGCGCGAGGCGCGAGGCGCGCCAGCTCGCCCCGTCGATGAGCGGAACGGGTGGACGCCTACTCATCGGGGGGCGCTATAGCAACCCCTCAGCGCACTACATTAACAAACTAGGTATCCGCTCGACCTCCCCCGCGCTGAGCGGAATGGTAAGGTTAGAGGCGACCACCACCGCCGCGGCGGGCGAACCCGGCACGAATACCACCTATGCGGCGTGGCGGACGGTCAGCACAAAGCGCGCGGACGCTTGGCAGCACCCGGGGCGCCCCGCCGCTAACCTCGCGGCGCGCGTCGCCGCTCAAATCCCCCAGCTAGTGGAGGCCGCCGGGCTATGATCCATCATCACGCCCTCGCAGCGCTACAGCCCGCGCTAACGTACTATTTCACCCCCGCGAATAAGGCCGCCTGGCTCGCGCTGTTCACCGATGTCGCCAGCTCTACGGCGCAGCTTGAGGCGCTCTATTTAGAGCTCACCGCCACGCGCCCCGACCTACGCCCCTACGCACAAGCGGGCCTCGCGAAACCGCCATGTGTGATAGCACAGCTCACGGCGCGCCGCGTCACCGACCGCCCGCTAGGTGGCACGTGGAACGGGGGCGAGAGCCTAATCAGCGAGCAGAGCGCTACGCTGGAGATTATGGCGCGAGGTGCAGACGAGGCCGACGCACTCGCTTATACCGTGCTCAAGGCGCTGCAACAGGCGCGGGGCGACTTCCTCGCAAACGGCTATATCTACATCGAGACGGGCACAATGAGCGAGCTAGCGCCTCACGAGACGCTCAGCGCCGAGGAGCTAGGCGTTTATGTGCGGCGCCTCGAAATGCGCGGGCGCGTAATGGAGGGCGTAACGCGGCTAGGCGCGTGGGATAGCACGCTAGGCCCCCTCACCATAGGGCTCACCCCCGCGGGGCGCGTGGAGCCTCTCACGCACTCCGAATTCTGATACAATCGCGGCGACGTTCACCCAGGCAGGAGAAACACCAATGCCGAGCACCCTAACGCTATCCGGGCTGCCCGCCACCGCGCGCCCCGGCATCTACGCGCGAATTGACGCTAGCGCCCTCAGCGGCGGCGCCCCCGATAGCGGGCGCCTCGCGCTTGTGGGCGACTTCCCCACCTTCCCCACCGCTACCCCCGTCGAGTTCTCATCACGGCGCGCAATGAGCGCCTATGACACGAGCGACGCCGACCTAGCGCAGCTCGCCGCGCTGGCGTTCAACCCCTCCAACGACCCCCTCGCCAACCGCGGCGCCTCCGCGTTGATTATGGTCAACGCGCGCGAGAGCTGCACCGCCGCGAGCATCGACCTGGGGCCCGTAGTGCTCACCTCGCGCATCTACGGCCCGCGCGGCAACCGCCTAAACGGCGCGCTTACCGTGAGCGGCGATAACCTGAGCCTCAGCCTAAACCGCGGGGGGCTCAGCGAGAGTTTCAGCGCGACCTCTAACGCGCTATTCAGCATCACCAACAGCACCGGCGGGGCGCTCACGCTCACCGTGGCGGCGGGGGTGATCACGCTTGAGGCAAGCGGCGGGGTGATCCTCGCCACCATCACCAGCGCCGAGGCGCCCGACCTCCGCGCGGCTGTGGCGATCCTCGACGGGCTAAGCAACGTGAGCGCCGCGCTCATCGAGCCTGGCCTAGTCACCCTCGCCGAGCTCGACTACACCTCCGCGAGCATCGCCACGGCGGCCACCTACAGCTTCAAGGCGCCGGGGCGCGCGCTCACCGTAGCGCTGAGCGCCTCGCGCCTAGTCAGCGCGGCGCAGGACACCACCAGCAGCGCCGGCTCGCTGAGCTCAGGCGCTTTGAGCGCATCAGGCGGCGCGCAGGGGAGCGAACTAGGGTGGGCGGCAGCCCTCGCCGCTATTGAGGCTCAGAGCGTGCAACTAGTGTGCGCCTTCACCACCGACAGCGGCGCCCACGCGCTACTCCCGGCGCACCTCACCGCGGCGGCCCTCGCGGGCTACGAGCGCCAGGTCTACAGCGCTCTAGCCTCTACTACCACCCTCGCGGCGGCGCGCCCCCTCGCCGCGGCGCTGAACAACCCCGCTATCGCGCTCGCCGCCCAGAGCGTGACGCTCTACGACCCCCGCGGGCGCGTGGCGGCGCTCGACGCGCGTTATACGGCGCTCATGCTCGCCGCGATGCAGGCGGGAAGCGACATAGGCGAGCCTCTCACGCGCAAGCGCCCCGCGATCCTCTCGACCTCTCAGGTTTGGGATACTCACGCGGACATCGAGACGGCGCTACGCGCGGGGCTGTGCGTGATCAGCCGTGACACGCTAGGGCCGCGGGTGGAGCGGAGCCTCACGACCTGGCTTGAGGATAACAATCCCGTTTATACCGAAATTAGCGCCTATGAGAGCGTGCTGTTTAGCGTGCGTGACCTCCGCGTCGCCCTCGCCGACCAGATAGGGCGCCCGACGAAGGCGAGCCAGATGAGCCTCATTGAAAGCCGCGTTAACGCGCGCCTCGCCGCACAGGTGCAGGACGGGCGCATCAAGGCCTATCAGGGCGTGACGCTTGAGGACTTAGGCGACCAGGTGGCGGTCAGCTATCAGGTCGCGCCGGTGGAGCCGCTTAATTTTATCGCCATCACCGCTATTGCCCAGCGCATCAGCGCCTAAAAGGAGCCCCTTAAATGCCAGCCTACAGAGCAATCAGCGGCGCGAGCTGCAAAGTTTATCTAGCGGCGACCGGTCAAGAGGTGGGGTGGGCGACCGGCGTAGACGTGACCGAGACTATTACGAATGTGCGCGTGGACGTTATAGGCGACCTCGACAGCGCCGAAATCACGCCGGTGCGGCGCGCTGTGACGATGAGCGTCGCGGCTATGCGTATCCAGCGCACCCCCCTTGAGGCGCTAGGCGTGTGGAGCCAGGGCGACACGGCGACCATACTAGCAACGCCCGCGCTGGACTTCGCGGTGATAGACGACACCACCGGCGAGGCGCTTTTGACCTTACAGGGGTGCAAGCCCTCGACACGTACTTTCCGCGTAGACGCATCGTCGCTCTTTTCGGAGAACCTAAGTTTTGACGTGCGGCGGATCATCTACCCGGGCGCTTGAGTTTACCGCCCTCAGCGCCTAGAACATAGGCGCCGCGCGAGGAGGCGGCGCCCATGTTTCAGCAACTCAAAAACTCGAGCTCATCGCCGCCGCAACCGCCCGCGCAAGAGCCGCCCGCCGGCTTAGAGCGGGTGTTAAACATCGAGACGGAGCTAGGCGGCCAGGTGCGGCGCTGCACCGTCACGGCGCGCGTAATGGACTTGAGCGCGAAGATCGCCCGCGACCGCCTCGCGGCGCAGCTCGCGGCGCCCTCGCGCTTTGACGACCTCCCCGCCGCGGCGCAGCTCAGAATATGGGCGACCGCGACGCTGGCGCAGGCGATCACCGACGCGCCGCCCTGGCTGAGCGAATGGGCGGGGCTTTATGACCCGCTACTCTTCGCGCTCTTCGAGGAGGTGACGGCGCACGAGCGCGCATTTTTTCGCGGACACTTGGCGGAGGGCGCAGGCGCAGCGCCAGAGCCCCGCGTGGAGGTTAAGCGCCTCGCTCTACCCTCCCTTTGAGCCTTGCCCCCTCGACCCGACGCGCCCCAACGCGCCCGCCGCTTGTGTGATTGAGCGGGGGCTAATGGCACTCAGCGACGAGGCCTTTAACGCCGCGCAACCCGCGCATAATGCTACAATAAAGGCAGATCAGCCCGCCGTAACGGGCGTGGCGTGGATAGACGCCCAAGAGCGCGCGAGGTTTAGATGAGCTCAGAGGTTACAATCAAGGTCAACCTAGACGAGACGGGCGCTATCAAGGACATTGAAACCTTAAAGCGCCACCTCGACGACCTCGCGCGACAAGCGGCGAACATCCCCACGGGCGCCGCGCCCGTCGCGCCTGGCGGGGCACCGCGCGACCCGCGGGGGCGCTTCATATCACGAGGCGGGGCGCCCGCCCCCCTCGCGGGAGCCCCTGGCGCACCCGCCGCGCCAGCGGCGCCTCCGACCCTCGCGCAGCCCCCCGAGGCCGCCGCCGCAGGGCGGGGGGGCGCGGGCGCTATGGGCCCCGCTATCGCTCAAGCGCTGCTCAGTTTTGCGGGGCAGAGCGCGGGGGGTGTGGTGAGCGAGATAGGCGCGCGCAGCGCTAACCTTCCCTTTGTGGGGGGGCCGCTCGCGGCGTATCTAGGCATTAAGGGCGCCTCTCTACAAGCGCGCGAGGCGCTCGCGGGGCAGGCGGCGGGGCTAGAGGGGCTGGAGGCGCAGATCGCCGGCGCCGTAGACATCGCGGGCGAGACACCCCGCGAGGCGACAGAGCGCGCCGCCGCATCAATCGCCTCTCTAGGCTTTGGCGCGGGTGAGGCGCGCCAGCTTATGGCCACCAACGCGGGGGCCTTTGGGCTCGCGCAGACATTCAGCGAGCTAGAGGGCACGCTGGGCGACCTCGCCGCCGCGCAAAAGGCGGGGCTAAGCCCGCAGATGATTAGCAGCCTAGCGGGAGCTATCACACAGGCGGGAACGGGCGCCGGCGGGGGTGTACAGGCGCGCGCCGCCTATGACCTAGCTTTCCAGATGCGGAACCTCGCCGAGAGCGGGCTAGACCTCCGCGGCGCGGGTGTTAATCGCTTCCTCGCCGGGATGCAGGGCGCGATAGACACGCTCGCGGGGCAGGGGATCACCACGCGCGGCGAGGGCCTCGCGGCGACCGTGCGCGCCGTGAGCGGGGCGACGAGGCGCACCGGTACCCGCCCGTTACAGATCACGCAGGCGCTAGGGGGCGCGGCGGGGGGCGCGCGTGCGGGCTTCGCGGGGCAGTTTGGGGGGCTAGTAGAGGCTGCCATACAGGCGGAGGCGTTTAGCCGCGCCGAGACGCCTCTACAGGCGCTCCAGATTATGGAACAAATGCAGGCCGACCCCCGACGGATGCAAGCGGCGCTTAGGAGCCAGCTAGGGGGGGAGGGCGCAGCGCTCGCTCTGGCTTCAATACCGGGCATAGGTGCGGGAGAGGCGCGACAGCTCGCCGGGGGGATGGGGCGCGGCGCGGACGCGCTTAGCCTACCCGCTCGACAGACGCGCGGGCAGATAGAAGCGGGGCTCGCCGTGAGCGCCGCCCAGGCGGCCGCCGATCAAGCGCTAGTGAACGCGGCGCGCAGCAACGAGGCTCTGTTAGTAGAGCTCACGCAGATCAGCGCAGACATCAAGGCCGCCGTACTGAAGTTCACCGAGACGAGCGACCTAATAACGGGGCTCGCCGCGGGTATCGCAAAGGCGCTGGACACTATCGCGAGGTTTACGCCGTGAAGGTTGAAATCTACACCGACACCCAGGCGCGAGAGATCACGGGGCACGTCACGGGCGTCACCTGGACGGCGAGCACGCGCGCACCGTACCTGAGCGCGAGCGTGACCCTCGCGGCGCCCTTCGCGCTACTCGACGAGATCGCCCCCGCCGGCGAGGGCGCCTTAGACTTGAACGCTTGGCTTGTAGTGCGCGAGATAGTCGCGGGTGCAGAGCGCGCCGTATTCGCGGGCCCCGTCACGAGCTACAACTACACGCTGAGCGCGGACAGCGGCGCGGGGCTGGAGGGGCTCAGGCGCCTCGACGCGCTCACCATCAGCGCCGCCTCACCGCTGCACCACATGAGCGAGGCTCAGATAGCGCTCAGCGCGCGCGCCGTGGGCGCCCCCGCCGGTCATATCTACCAGCTCAGCGAATGGGCGCCGATCATGCGCGAGCTCATCACAACGCCCTTTAGGGGCCCGTATCTAGGCGCCGCGCTCGCGCGCCTCTTCGAGCTACTCGCCGCGCCCTACAGGCTCCCCCGCACCCTCGCGGGCGGCGCCTCCCTCGCAGGTGTGCCCGTCGCTTACGACACCGACACGACCATCGAGCACGCGCCCGAGCGTGTGTTAGACGCGCGAGGGCTCACCGGCGCCGCAATAGCCGCCGTCTCAGCCGCCGCCGCCCCTGGGGGCTCGCCGTGGACGCTGATTAGCTCCATCTTCGACCCCGACCCCACCATAGCGGAGCTGTTTGTGAGCCTTGAGCCCGTCGAGGACGGCGCGGCAGGCATAGGGGGCGCGCTGGGCGCCCTCCCCGTGCTCATCCACCGCTTCCGCCCGTTCACCGTGGGGGCGCTCCCCTCCGCCGCCGCTGTGGGCGCGACGGACGCGCCCGCGCACCCACGCGCGCGCGCCTCGCTCATCGAGGGCGTTATCAGCCTCCGCGCCGCGCAGACGGACGCCGATAGGGTGAACGCCGCCTATATCACCACCCCGCTTACCGCATCCCGCGGCGTGGATAGTTTCGGGCTGATCGCTTCCCCGCGCCTCGACCCCGAGGACATAGACCGCGCGGGGCTCAGGCTCTACCGCGCACAATGGCCCTACTTTCCGCCGAGTAAGACCGAGGGCACCTTCGCGGCGCACTCGCAGTATATTGTAGACGTCACCGCACAGATCACCCAGGGGGCAGAACGCTTTATGAGCGGCGACATCTCAGCGCGCTATTTACCGCACCTCCGCGCGGGGCTGTGGATCAAGGCGCCTATCGGCGACCACGCGCGCGAGCGGCGCTTTTATGGATACATCGAGAGCGCTACGCACTCCGTCAACGTAGGCGTCGGGGGGCTCATCACGCGCCGCTCATCGCTGAGCTTCACGAGGGGCTTTTTTGAATGATCCGCAAAGGCCCCGCGACCCGCGCCCCCGTGCTGGCCATAATGCGCGTAGTAGCGCGCAGGGTGCGCGACGGCGCCCCGTTCCTCGACCTGATAGACAGGGGCGGGCGCCTCTATAGTGATGCGGAGGTGCTAGGCTTAGGCGGCGCACCTAACGAGCTCGCCGCCGTGCCTCCCGAGGGCGCCGACGTGCTCACCCTCACCACCCCGCAGAACGCGCCGCTAGTGATAGGCGCGTTTAGCGTCTCGACCGACCGCGCGCCCCAGGTGACGCTCAGCGGCGCGGGCGAGTATCCACCCGACGCCCTCGCGCTAGATCACGTGGCGCTCAAGAGCGGCGCGGCGCGGCTAGTGGCGGGCGACGGGGCGCTATTCGCGGCGCCCGTGCTCAGAGTACAGGGGCGCTTAGAGGTGAGCGCGGGAGCGGCGCCCGCGCTGAGCGGGGCTGTAGCCGAGCCCACGCTAGACACCCTCACGCAGTACCAGAGCGCGATTAACACCCTCGCGGCGAGCCTCGAAGCAATCCGCCTGGCGTGCGCGAGCGCGCCCAACCCCGCCGCCTTGCCGGCGCTATTGCAGGCCGCCGCCCAGGCGCTGCCGCCCGTATCGCCTACCATCGCGCCGCCCCCGAATGGTACAATCGCCAGCGAAATCATCAAAGTTGAGAGGTAACGCATGAACACCGCGAGCCCCCCGCCAGGCATAGCGCCGCCGGGCATTATCGCCGACCTTGCGCGCCTCAATATGCGCTATCTGTTAGAGCACCGGGTGAACGGCGCGCTAAAGGCGGCTGTGGCGCTCCCCCTCCCCCCGCAGGCGTACACGGACAACGGCGAGGCGCCGCACCTCATCACCTACACGCTGGGAGGCGTGATACGCGAGCTCGCACCCCAGAAGCGGCGCACCCTAAGCCTTACGGGCTCTAGCGGCTACGACGCTCGCACAGGGCACACCCGCGAGGGGCTCATCACCGCGCAGCCGGGGCCCGTACTCCTCGCGGAGTTCAAAGCATTTATAGAAGGCTACCTCGCCGACGCGGCGCGCGAGGGGGCACAGGGCACCCTCACAACGCAAATAGGCGCGCTCAGCACCTCGACCACCCGCGAGAAGCACCAGCTACTATTCCGCGCGATTGACGAAGGCGCAAACTACGCCGTGGAGGTTATGAGCCTCCGCATAGACCGAGACGCGCAAAATAACCACTTTGGGCGCGGGTGGACGCTCACGCTGGAGGCCTACGACGAGGCGCAGCCCTTCCCGAGCGCGTTTAGCCGATATACCGACATTCTCAACGCGATCACGGGCGCCGTGAACGCCGCCGCCGCCGTTGTCGCGGTAGGGGCGCAGGCCATACAGGGCGTGAACAGCTTAGCGCGCCTCACCCTGGGCCCGCTCGACGCGCTGAGGAATGTTACCGCCGCGCTGGGCGAGGCGCTCGCGGGCGTGAGCTCGATTGCGGCGCTCCCCCGCGACCTACTCAGGCGGGCGGGCTTCGCGGCGGGCGAGGTGCGGCGCGACCTAACGCGCCTAGCGAATGACCTAGAGCGCTTCCCCTCCGCCACCGGCGCCGCGTGGGAGGCGCTCACCGTCGCGCTACTTGGCGCGGATGAGGCGCAGACGCAGTTTGAGAGCGCTAGCGCGCTGATCCCTCAGCGCGTAGACCTCGACACGTACACCACACCGCCGCTCACCTCGACCCAGACGCCTAGCACCGCGACCCCCGCGACACCCGCCATACCCTACCCGCTCAGGCTTGGCGAGACGCTGGAGCACCTCGCGGCGCGCGTGTTAGGTAACGCGGCGCTGTGGGTGCAGATCGCAGAGCTGAATGGGTGGATTGACGCCGAGACGCTAGGCAGCGGGCGCCCCGCGCGTGCAGGTGATCTAGTGCTTATCCCCTTGAGCCAAAGCGCACAGCCTGAGCCCACCCGCGAGCGCGACATCTACGGCACCGACCTAGCGCTAGACCAGAGCGGCGACCTACAGCTAAAGAGCGCAGACCTCGCCACCGTGAGCGGGCCGGCGAACATCGAGCAGGCGCTAGGGCTGAGGCTCAAGACCACCACCCTTGAGCTATCATGGGCGCCCGAGTATGGACTACCAGCGCTCACCGGCACCCGAATTAGCGCATCGAGCGCGGGCTATGTGGGCGCGCTGGTGCGCGAGCAGATTGAGCAAGACCGCCGCATTGATCGAGCGCTGTTGATTGAGGTGCGCGACGCGGGCGACACTCTCGCCATTCACGCAGAGGCGCGCACTACGGCGGGCGCCTTCCTCCAGACCACCACCGAGGCCCCCAGATGAGCTATACCCCCCGAACGCGCGAGGAGCTCGCGCGCCTCGCGCTAGGCGCGATCATCGCCCGCTCAGACCTGAGCGACACGGCCCGCGGGAGCGTGATAGACACGCTCAGCCAGGCAATAGGCGCACTCGCCGCGAGCGTGGAGCAGCAGATAGGGCGCGTGCGCGAGGCCTTTGACTTTAGGGCGGCCACGGGCGCAGAGCTCGACGCGCGGCTCCTAGAGCTACCGCTGAGCACCATCAGCCGCCTACAAGCGACCCGCGCGAGCGGTACAGCGCGTCTCACGGTGACGGCTAGCGCCTCGCCCCGCACCCTTGAGGCGGGCGCGACGTTCAGCGCGAGCGCGGCGCCGGCGCTGATCTTTCAGACCCTCGCGCCACTAGTGATAGGCGCGGGCGTCACGGCGATTGACGCGACCGTTGAGGCGCTCGACGCGGGGCGCGCCGGCAACATCGCAGCCGGCGCGCTCGACACCTTAGACAGCGCCCCGCCCTATGTGATAGCCGTCACCAACCCAAGCGCCTTTGGCGGGGGGCTCGACGAGGAGGGCGACGAGGCCTTGAAGCGGCGCGCCCAGCTCTACTTGCAGAGCCTGGCGCGCTCACAGCCCGCAGCCTTGCGCTATCTCGCCCTCGCCCTCGCGAGCACCGCGGGGCGTATCATTCTCGCGGACGTGTACGAGCCTGACACCTCGCCGGGCTATGCGGAGCTTTACATAGACGACGGCACCGGCGCGTTAGCAGCACGCACGGCGCCCGGCGCGCAGTACACCGACACCGCGGGCCCCGCCGGCGCGCGCGTGCTCTACTTTGACGCGCCCGCAGTCCTCGCGCCCGTGCCCCAGATATACAACGGCGCCGCGTGGGTAGACCTCGCGCCGAGCGCCTACCGCGCCATACCTGAGCGCGGCGTGATCTACTTGAACGGGGGCGCTATCGGCGCGGGGGTAGCGTGGAGGCTCAAGCCCTACACGGTTTATACAGGGCTCATAGCTGAGCTACAGCGCGAGGTGGAGGGCGACCCCGCCAACCCCTCCGCCACGCCGGGCGCGCGCGCGGCGGGAACGCGCGTGCGGGTGTTACCCGCGCTCCCCTTCACGCTCAACTTCGATCTAACCCTGCTCCCGACGGGGGGCGCCGACCTCGACGCGCTCAGCGCCCAGCTCACCGCCGCGCTGATCGACCTCACCTACAGCCTAGACATCGGCGCGCCGCTGTTTGTGGCGCAGATCATCGCGGCGGCTATGGCGCTTGAAGGCGTCGCCAACGTGCGCGCCTACCGCCAGGGCACCGGCGGCACCGCCACGCCCGAGCCGCTTGATGACGTGTACCCCCCGCTGGATCGCGTGTTACGCATAGGGCGCCTTACGCTAGTGCCCACCTCCGAGGAGACTTAAATGGACAAGGTACGTTTAGAGCCCCTAGAGCGCGCCGAGCTCATCGACACGCTAGCATTGCAAGGCCTCACCTATGAGCACATCCGCCGCGCGCTGGGCGCCGAGTTGGGGGGGAGCGCCACGGCGACCGCGCGCGGGCGCGGCGGACTGCTCAGCTTGCCCAGCGGTAACTACAACCACGCGCTAGGCACCCTCACCTTGAGCACATTTAGCTATTTGGAGCTCACGCAGGGCGGCGCGGCGCTGAGCGGGGGGCAGACCGCCGCCCCCGAGGCGCGCATTGTGCGCTTTAACAGCGCCGACAGCGACCACCCTAACCACCCCATAGACATTAGCGCCCAACGCACGCCAGGCACCTCCTATACGCTGTGGGCGCGCTTTGTGCGGATCACCACCGACCTAGACGCGCGGCGCAAGTGGAGCGTGACGCTAAACGCTGAGGTGAGCGCCACTATCGCCACCCGCGAGCGCGAGCGCGTTGAGTTCACCGTGACCACCGGCGCGACACCCGCCGACAGCGGAGAGAGCGTATGGGTAGCGCTACTCACCTACAGCGTCACCGTAGGGGGCGCTTTTGTTAGGGGCAGCTTCTACCACGCACACAGCGCCGCCGACGCATTTATCGCGGAGCAAGAGTTTCTCGACGGAGAGGCGCGGCTAGGCCTCGACGCGAGCTTGATCACCCTGCTCACGGCGGGCGGGCGCTCGCTGGGGATCATAGAGCACCTCGCGCTACTGCGCGCCCAGCTCTACCGGCTACTGCACAAGGGGAGCGGAGATAGCGTGACGCCGGCGGGAAGCGCAACGTGGCGAGGCACCCCGCGCTTTAGCCTGGCGGGGGTGGCGCAGGAGATAGACGACCTCGACGGGCGCATTAGCGATCTAGCCACCCGCGCGACGGCGCTTGAGATCGACACGCGCGGCGCGCGTGACGAATACAGCCTGATCATTCATGCGCGTATGATCTTCGACATCAACGACACGACGGCAACGCTTGAGACGGTCTACCAGAGCGGCTATCCGGGCTTTGTGCCTGGCGTGAGCGTGTTTCTCAAGTTTGACCGCACATATAACGCCGGCTCAGGCGTATTTAACGGCGCCGCGTTCTCGAACATCGCCGAGGCTATCGACACATTTTCGCGCCCCGTTATCTGTTTCTCGACCACCATCAGCCCCCTACCGCTCAACGCGGCGCTGATAGTGGGTGAGAGCGTGCGCGCCATAGGGCACGACGAGCCGCGCGACGGCCTCGAAGCGCCCGACGTGCGAAAGACGCTTGTGCTATCCGCTAAACGCCTGGTGCGGAACGCATTTATCGCGGAGCCGCTCGCCGACAATATCAGCCGCTATACGCGCGTGCGCGAGTACACTTTCAAAGAGACATACGGCGGCGCCGATGTAGCGGAGAACGCCATAGCTTACGCGCTACGCTTTGGCGAGAACGGCGACGGCTACTACACCAACGCCGACGACAAGATCATTCTACACGTTGCTTTCCAGCTGCGCCTAGCCACCCGTGAGGCCATCTAATGATCACAGCTTACGCCAGCTTTAACCCCTCGCCGATCACCGCCACGCCGCGCGACCGCACCGAGAGCACAAGCGCCCTCCCCCTGAGCGGCCTACAGCTCTACGGGGGCGCCGTGGACAGCGCCAACCCCAGCGCCACTTTTAGCTTCGCGTGGAGCGTCTTAACGCTACGCGCGGGGCAGACTGCGACCATCGCCACCCCCACCACTCAAAACACGCTCCTAAACGGCGTTAATGATGTGTGGGGTGATGTGCGGGTGCTTCTCATCGCGACCAACACGGCGACGGGCGAGACGAGCGAGGCAGACCCCCGCTTAGCGCCCGCTACGGCGATCACGACACTTCACCTAGAGAGCGTGGCCCGCGAGCTCACGCGCCCCGCGATAGGCTCGCGCGAGTGGTGGTATGCGCTAGACACCATCACCGCAACCCTCGACACCCTCGACACCAGCGGCACCACGATAGACAGCGCGAGCATCAACGAGGCGGGCGAGCTGCTCTTAGACCTGAGCGACGGAACCACCATCAACGCGGGGGTGGCGAGGGGGCCCGCAGGTGCAACGGGCGCAACGGGCGCGACGGGCCCCGCAGGCGCCGCAGGTGCAACGGGCGCGACAGGCGCGACGGGCGCAACGGGCCCCGGCGCCTACTCACAAACGATCTGGCACACCTACGACGGCGGCACGGTAAGCGCGGGGGTGAACCCTAATAAACTCCTTTGGGCCGTGGGCCCGTACCGCGCCCACATCGCCCTCGCCGTGACCCGCCTAAGCGCTAGCGCGCTCGACGGGGGCGTCGCCACAAACAACCTACCCGTTCACGGGGTGCTCATCACCGCTGACACGTTCAAATCAGGCGCCGCCAACGCGGGCGCCGCAACGATTTTCGCCACACTCAACCTCACGCAAGGCGCCACGTCGCACAACAGCACCACAGCCACAACGACTACCAGCGCGATCATCCCCCAGGGGCATCTCTTCGGCGTGCTCATCGGCGCGACGAGCATAGGCGCGCTAAACGGCGTGACCCTAGAGCTCAACTGCGAGGCGCTGTAAAATGTTAGGCGGCTACGGCGACCCCGAGGCGGGGGGGCTGGGCTACGGCGACCCCGAGCCCGGCGCGCCCCTCCTCGAAGAGGGCTACGGCGATCCTTACGGCGCGCTGAGCGTGCACGTACTGAGCGCGGGCACACTCCCCCACCAGGGCGGCGCGCTGTTTGAGCTAGGCGGGCTGATACCGCTAGAGCTCGCGCCGTACCGCGCCTCCATCACCCGCGCGGACACCGGCGCGCAGGTGTTCTTTTACAGCGGGCGAGCGGGGCAGGGCGCCGACCTCTACCCCGAGCGGGGGCGCCTCACGTGCTTCTCACCGCGCGCCGCCGCCAGCACCTATACACTCACGCTCTTCTACGGGGCGGGCTTTGCGTCGCGCATCGAGCTAATAGGCGCTGTGACCGTCGCGCCCTCCCCGCGCCTCCGCCCGCGGTATGCGCTCGCGCGCGCTTTCCCCTCGCTCTACGCGACGGGCGCCCGCGCCCTCACCGACCGCCCTATAGACGACGCGAGCACCACGCCCCCCGCGCCAGGCGCCCTTGAGGGGCTCATAGACGCCGCCGCGCTGATTATAGGGGGGCTGGGCACGGGCGCCGCCACCCTCACCACGGCGGGCGCCGCGAGGGGCGCGAGCGCTGTGAGCGTTGAGGCTACTTTAGGCTTTGGGGAGGCGGGGCGCGCGTGGATAGGTGGCGCGCTCTACGGCTACCAGGTCACGGCGCCTCTCACCTTGACCCTCACCCCCACGCTCAGCGCGCCGCTCGACGCCGGCGCGGAGGTCTTGGCCCATGCTTACCCCGCGTAACCGCATCGCCGAGGCGCGCGCCGCCACCCTCGCGAGCCACGCCGGCGGCGCAGACCTCGAGAATCTAGGCACGCTCTACGGGCTCCCCCTCCCGCGCCTCGCGCGTGGACAGGACGCCACCGCGCGCGCGATACTGCGCGCCACGCTCTACAGCGCGCGCGGCACCTACCCCGCGACCCTCGCCACCCTCCGCGAGCTCTACCGCCCGTATGAGATCACTCTAGCGGGGGCTGAGCTGAGCGCGGACGAGAGCGCCGCGACCATAGAGCACGAGGACATCACCGCGGCGTGGGCGGGGCGCCTGGTGCGCTGGGAGGTGGAGGGGGAGCCCGGCGCGCTCTTCGCCGTGCAGAGCGCCAGCGCGGGCGCCCTTACGCTTGAGCGGGCGCGCACCCTCCACCACACCACGCCCCCCACCTCGACCGCCGCGCCCCTTGTGGGCGCCCTCGCGCTGCTCCCCTGGCGGGCGAGCGAGCCCACACCCGGCGACGGCGACGAGCTCGCGCCCGGTGTGGACGCCCCCGCGACGCTCATTATTGACACCGAAGCGCCGCGCGTCGAGGTGCCCCCCTCCTACTACCACGAGGGCGACGACCCCACCGAGACGGCGAGCGGCGAGCCTTACGGGCTGCACGTGCTTAGCCTCTTCGACGGCGACCCCGCCGTACCTTCACTAGGCGACCAAACGCTAGGCCCTTTCCCGTTATACTTCCCCGGCGCGGGCGTGGACGGCACTACGCGCGCGATCCTTGACCCGCTTTTAGCGGCGGGCGTGAGGTTGCGAATGACCCTCACGCTTGACGACGAGAGCCCATTCTAACGGAGGCAGCGTGAGCATTGACCTGATAGACATCAAGACGTGCAGCCTGAGCGCCGTGATCGCCTGGGGGATAGTGGAGGCGCTCAAGCCCGCGCTCACGCTCGCGGGCTTTGCGGAGAAGGGGCCGCGCTACGCGCTCGCCGTGCGCCTCGCAGCGCTCGCGGTGGGCGCGGTAGTGGGGCTGGGCATACACCCCGCGCTAGACGGTAAGGGGGGCGCGCTTACCGGCGCGGCGATAGGGGCCGCGGCGGGCGCGCTCAACGCGCTCATAGTCGCCCAAGTGAAAGCGCGCTTGAGGCGGGCGGGTGAGGGCGCGGGCGGAGGTGCGGGCGCGGGCGAGGGCGCGAGCGCGGGCGCTGGCGAGAGCGCGGAGGAGGGGGGGCGCGATGAGCAGCCCCGCTAAGACCGCCGCCGCCGTGGACTTTGTGACAAAGGGGCTCGCGGCGCTGAGCCTCCCGCTAGCGATATGGGCGCTCAACCTCGCGGGGGAGCGGGCGCAGGTGGAGCTACGCCTAAAGAACCTGGAGGACGCCCAGCAAGCGCACACCGCGCAACTGCGGGCCGTTGAAAAGACCCTAGAGAGCCTCGACACCACCGCGCGCTTTATCCTCCGCGACCTTGAGCGCGCCCGCACCCCGCGCTAAGCGCCAGGGCCCCACCATGCACGCAACCTCCGCCATCACTCTTGCGACGCTCACCGCCGCCGCCATCGCCGCCGCCGCGCACAGCGCCTCACGCACGCACGACGGACACCAAGCGCAGCACACCGCCGCGCAGGTGGAGCGCACTTTAGACACCGCGCGCCGGTTGGAGCGTCGCTTTGTGCGCGCCGCGGATGAGCTGAGGGCGCAACGTGAGCAAGAGCAAGGCGCGGCGGGCGGCGCGTGCATAGAAGCGCCCCCGAAGCCCGCACCGCTCAACGTGTCGCGCTAAGAGCGGCGCGGGCCCCGCAGGGCACAATAGCCAGGGCGGGAATTGAACCCGCACGCCTCGAAGGGCGCCAGAACCTAAATCTGGTGCGTCTACCTATTCCGCCACCTGGCCGTGCATGGGCGCGAAGGGGATTGAACCCTTGACCGACCGGTTATGAGCCGGGCGCTCTAACCGCTGAGCTACACGCCCCTAGACACCCGCCACGCTAACGCCCGCGCGCCGCTCAGTCAAGGATCACCAGGCGCCCGGCGGCGTCGCGCTCGCCCTCAATTCCCTTACGCCAGACCCGCGACGCCCACGGATCAGCGCTCATAGCCACGTCAGGCGTAAAGGGGCGCATCGCGGCGACCATGAGCCGCGCGAGCTCATCAGCCGCCGCCGGCGCCCGCGCCTCTTCGACCTCGCACAGAATTTCATCATGGATGAAGGCGACGGGGCGCGCCCCGTAGAGGGGCGAGGTGCTATCAAGCCAGCACGCGCGCACCACATCAACGAGCGCAGTTTTAGCGCCGTCGGCGACGAGCCCTTGAAAGTAGGTGTTAGCCCCGTCGGTGAAGCCCACGGCGCCGCGGCGGCGGCGCGTACGGTGCTGCACCACAAAGCCCCGATCAACCGCGCGCATTACCTGGGAGAAGTAACCGCGCATCTCAGGCCACGCGCTAAACCACGCATCACGCAGCGCCAGCGCCTCCGCGGGGCTGAGCGTGACCCCGTATGAGGACTGCGCGAAGCCCACGAGCCCCTCCACCCCGAGCCCGCCGGGCAGCCCGAAGTTAGGCACTTTGGCGAGGCCGCGCAGGCGCTTAATCTCAGCGTCGCCCGCCTTGCGCCGCGCTACCGCCTCCTCATAGCTGCACTTCGCCAAATCCGCCGCCAGCGCTAGGTGGAGGTCGCGCCCGCTGTTGATCGCCTCCGCCATGCGCGACGGGAGCCCCATATCGAGACACACCTGGGCGAGCGCCACGAGCTCCGCCGTCGCGTAGTCGGCGCCCACGTACACGCACCCCGGGCGGGCGCGGAAGCACTCACGTACGCCCCCCTCCCGCGGGAGCTGTTGTAGGTTAGGCTCTAGGCACGAGGCGCGCCCCGACCTCACGAGCACGTTCCAGCGCGGGCTAAGGACACCGCGCGCGGCGCTCTCAAGCACGGGGCCGAATGTGCCGAGGAGTTTATCGACCTCCGCCAATTCGGCGAGGGCGCGCAGAGTAGCATCACCCGACCCGGCGAGCACCTCGCCCGCCGTCGAGGGCGCCCCCTTTTCCGTGCGCGGACACTCCGCGGCGCCGTAGCAGAGCTCGACCGCCGCGGCGATCCCTCGCGCGTTCTTACTCCCATCTTCGCGAATGAGCCCCGCCGCGCGCGGGAGCGCTGATAGGTCGCGCTTGCGCCGCTCAAGCGCCACGCGCCACTCCTCGACGCTCTCAGGCGAGGTGCGGAGCCCCCAGGCGCGCAGATGAAAGAGCGCCCAATCCGCCGCGCATTGAAGCGAGAAGGACGCCCACGAGCGCAACACCACCGCGCCCCCTGATCGCGTTGTCGCGCGCTCATCAATCTCTACGCCGCGCTCGCGCACCGCCGCGGCGAGCCCCTCATACTGCGCGCGCCAAACAAGCGCCGTCACCCGCGCATCATCAAGCGCATAGCGCCGCGCCTCCTCGCTCCACTCGCTGAACGGCACGCCCACGAGGCGCCCGTACTGATAGCGGACGCTATCGGGCGCGCTCTTCGAGGCGCCTATATCCACCCCCACAAGGGCGAGGGCGAGCGAGGCGAGCGAGACACCGCCCGAGACGATAGGGCGCCCTACGCCGGGGTGCTTTTCCCACCCGAGGGCGAGCGCCCGCAGGCGCTCAGCGATCCCCGTATCCCACACTTGGCCGGCGTCATAGAGCGACCAGACACACGCGGCGAGCGTCGGCACCTCGCGACACAGGCACGCCAGATCAAAAGCGATGTTATGGCCCACGAGCCACCCCGCATCAGGGCGCGCCGCCCAGACGTGGACACGCGCCACCGCCTCCGCCGCTGTGAGGAGCTCAGGGGCGCCCTCACCCTCGACCATCGACACACACGCCACGCGCGGCGCGACGCGCCCGGGGGCGATGAGTTCAGTTTCGCAATCAAGCGTTAGATTGATCATGTTTCACCGTCGCAGGGCTCAAAGCCCGCTGCTTATAGGGTGCGGAGTTAAGTAGTTACAGGCGCTTAGATCGCTTAGAGCGCCGCCGGGAACCAATGAATCTTAGTGAACGACGACCCGCGCTTAGTCTCGATAGCCTCCGAGCGGAAGCGGACGCGCAGACCGCGGGCGGGCTGCTCTGGGCCGGTGAGCGCCTCCATCACCTCCCGACCGAAAGAGCGCGGATCACCGTTAGGATTGAGCGCGCACACGAGCGCCTTGATATTGATCAGGTAGGGGCGCTCATCGGCCTTCGCCACCCAATCCCAGCACACCACAGGCTCCACCGACGGCACGGCGATAGCGCGGAAGGACGCCACAAAGATAGGGCGGTTGTTGTTCTTGGCGCTACTCACCACCTTGAGCTCCAGCACCTCAAGCTCCCCCGCAAACCCCGCCGGGATATAGCCGTTCCGCGCGGGCGCTGCCTCGATTGAACCGAAGTTATCCCACGGCGAGGGCTGAGCCCCCCCCATCGGCGCGGCGGGCGCAGCGCCCCACCCCTGATTATTGTTCTGATTCCAGGTCATAAGACACTCCAAAGACACAGCCCACGGAGGGCGAGGTTAAAGAAGCCACAAGGGCGAAATAAGAACACGCGAGAGGCTCGCGCGCGTGCGGTATTTTAGCCGCGCACGACTAAATCAGCGAGGGGGGTGAGCGCGTAGGAAGCGTGGCGCCAGAGCATCGAGGAGCTATCAACGCGCACGATGGACGCGCCGCCAAACACCGACCAACCGCGCTCAGCGATGACAAGCCCCAGGAGCGCCCAGCCCTTAGCGTAGTCCATCCCGGGCAGGTAGCACCCGTGCGCGCGGGAGAGCTCAGCGATGAGCGGGGCGATGAGCGCCTCCGCCTCCGCCGCGCCCGAGGCGTGGCAGTCAATCAGCAGGAGCCGCGCGCCCACGCTCACCGACGCGGGGGGCGTAAGCGCCACAGGCGCCACGGGCGCCGCCACAGGCGCGGGAGCCTGAGCGGGCGCCGGAACGGGCGCGGGAGGCGCCAGAGGCGCGGGCGCGGGAGCCACAGCAACAGGCGCGGGAGGAGGCGCGGGAGCCACCACGACAGGCGCGGGAGGAGGCGCGGGGGCCACCGCGACAGGCGCAGGAGGGGGCACGGGAGGGGGCGCCCCCCACCCCGCGAGCAGGTCATCAAAGCTGAAACTATCCACATCAGACGGCGCGGGGGGAGGGGGCGCGTCGGAGGGCAGGATAACACCCCCCGCCAAATCCGCGAGGAGCTGTAGCCGCTCTTTATTCGCCGCCAGCGTCTCGCCCGAGGGCTCGCGCGCCTGGTAGGCGGCGAGGAGGGCGGGTGACAGCGCCGCGACGCGCTCAGTCACCGCGGCGCGCGCCTCACCCGCGTTCAGCGCGCTGAGGCTCTTACCCCCGTAGGTGACGCGAGCGCGCTTAGGCGCGGGGCCCTCGACCTCCGCGCCGTCGGGCAGCCCGTCAGGCGGATTGAGCTGATAGTAGGCCTCGCCGTCCACCTCGAAGGGCGAGCGCCCCAAGCGCTCAAGCGCCACATCATCATCATCCACCCACGGCGAGACGACAGGGGGCGCGCCCGTCGAGGGCGCCGACGGGGCGGCGGGGCGCGCCTGGACAACCGGCGCGAGGGGGGCAGGGGTGGCGGGCGCGGCGGCGCCTTTGCGCGCGGCGAGCGCCGCCAAGAAGCTAGACGGATCAGAGCTGGAGCTAGACATAAAGCCTTGAACCTCAAGAACGACCGCCGCGGCGCGGCAGTCGGTGAAAAAGGGGCAACCGCCGAAGCGATCACAAGCGGAATAGTTAGGCGCGACGTCGCCCCAGGAGGGCGCCGCCGCTTGGACAGACTGAGCGCGCGCCACCTCGCCGAGCGCCTCGACGCCCTCGACAAGATCAGCGGCGCCCCAGGTAACAGAGGACACGGCCACACGGTAAGGGGCGGCGGTTTCGCCGTACACGAGGCGGAAGGTGAGGGGCTCACCGAGCGGGCCGAGGTCGCCCAGCGCGCCCACAAGCGCGGCGTGCGAGTAGAGGAGCGCTTGAGGATCAGCGCGTAGTTCATACTCGCCCTTTTGCGAGCTGAGCGACCCGACGGTCTTGTGATCCGTTATGCGCGCATAGCCGCCCCCCACCGCGAGCTCTACGAGGTCAACACGCCCGCGCACAGGCACGGGCCACCCCGCCGGCGTGAACGCGAAATCAATTTCTATCTGAGC
>VGTA01000004.1 GCA_016874875.1 Deltaproteobacteria bacterium
CTCCGCAGGCGCGGGGGCGACCGCCGCCTCCTGCTCCGCAGGCGCGGGGGCGACCGCCGCCTCCTGCTCCGCAGGCGCGGGGGCGACCGCCGCCTCCTGCTCCGCAGGCGCGGGGGCGACCGCCGCCTCCTGCTCCGCAGGCGCGGGGGCGACCGCCGCCACGGGCGCCGCCGCGCGGAGGAGACCCTCGCGCGACCGCGCCGCCTGCGCCGCCCGCGCCGCGTCATACTCCACGCGCTCCGCCACCACCACCACCTCCCCGGCGCGGTCGCGGCGCTCGCGGGCGAGGGACTGCTGGAGGGCGCGGACCTCGCCCTGCGCGCGGCGCAGGTCCTCGCGCAGCTTGGACTCCGCGCGCTCCGTGGCGCGCGCCTCCGCCCGCGCCACCGCCTCGGCCAAGAGGAGCTCGTAGCGCTGCTCGGCGCCCTTGGCGCGGTCGAGGGCGAGCTCTAGCTCACGCGACTGGATGTGGTAGGCCTTCTGCTCCATCTCCACGCGGTAGCGCTGCTCGCGCAGCTCCGCCTCCGCGCGGACCGCCGCCGAGGCGCGCTCCGCCTTGTGCTCGTCGCGCTCCGCCTCCGCGCGCTTGAGGCGGCTGCGGAGGAGCGCGATCTCCTCTCGGGCGCGGTCGCGCTGCTGCATCATGTCGTGCGCCTGGTCCTGCAGCTCCCCGGCCGACGGCGCGCGGTCCACCGCCCGCTGCGCGGCGCGCAGCTGCCCCTCGAGCTCCGCCTTGTCGGCGCGCAGCTGCGCCACCACCTCATCGAGCGAATCCCGCAGCGCCGCGCGCTCCTCGCGCTCAAGGGCCTCGAGGCGCGCGCGCTCCGCCCGCTCGCGCAGCCCCTCGAGCTCCGTCACCAGCAGCGCCGCGCGCTCCTCCGCCGCCGCCTTCGCCTCACGCGCGCGGCGGGCCTTCTCCTGCTCCGCCTTGAGGGCGCCGCTGGCGCTCGCGCGCTCGTCGCGAGCGCGGCGCGCCTCCTCCTTGGCGGCGCGCGCCTCCTCTCGCGCCGCGCGAGTCTCCTCCTTCGCCGAGCTCTTGAGCGCCTCCTCGCGGGTGGCGGCGCGCTCGAGCTCTGCGCGGAGTTCCTTGATCTTGTCGACCAGCTGCGTGGTCTTTTGGCTCATAAAGATGTCTGCTAAGCCCATCTCGTCCTCCTCTCGTCTGTCGTGCGTCCGTCGTGGTCAGTCGCTCGTAAAGCGGAGGAACTATGTACGACCTCTCGCGCCGCTAATCAAGCGCGCCGCCCTCTCAGAGCGCGCGCAGCGCCGCCCCGTACGCCTCATAGAGGCTCCACGCCAGCGCGAGCGCCGCCGCGCCCCCCAGCAGCGCCCCGCGCATCTCCGCCGCCGGCGAGCGCGGGGGCCTCACCAGCGCGCCGAGCAGCGCCCCCGCCGCGAGTCCCCCAAAGTGCGCTGAGTGCGCCACGTTCCCGAGCATCAGCCCATAGAGCGTGCACACCACCGTCCACTCCACCATCTTGTTGCGCACCGCCCGCCCCGCCGCCGTCCCCACGCGGTGCCCGTAGACCATCGCCACCCCGATCAGCCCAAAGATCGCCCCCGAGGCGCCCACCGTCGTGTCCGTGTAGCCCCGCAGGAGCCCCGGCAGCGCGATCGCCGCCGCGCCCGTGACGACCCACACGGCGAGGAGGCGCGCCCCCCCAAAGGTCCGCTCGATGAGCCCCCCGATCTGCAGGAGCGCCACCCCGTTAAAGATCAGGTGCATCAGCCCGCCGTGGAGGAAGGCGTAGGTGACGAGGCGCCAGGGCTCCTGCGCAAAGTGCCAGGCGCTCTCGGGGTGCGCGCGCAGGACCGCGCCGAGCCCAAAGAGCAGGCGCACCCCCTCCTCCCCCCGCGGGAAGGGCGCGAGGAAGCCCCCCCCCAGCTGCGCCTGCAGCGCGTAGGCGGCGACGCAGGCCACGGCGAGCGCGAGGGTCACGGGGGCGTCGCCGTCCGCCTCCGCCGCGTGGGGCGCGTAGGGGGAGCTGGGGGCGGCGTGCGCGCGCCACAACGCCTGCGTGTGACTCGCGCCGCGCAGGCGGAGCCACCAGTACACGAGGCGGCGCCGGGGGGCGGGGGGGGGGACCTGCATAGGCGACTCCTGAGGCGAAGCTTGTGGAGCGCGCGGGACGCGCGGGGCGCGCGGGGCGCTGTGGGCTGGAGTGTAGCTCCGGGCGCCCGTCTGCGCTACTCTCGGCGCGCCCCTCACCCCCACCCCCTCGCCCGCCCCGCGGGCAGAACGGAGAGGCCGTGCCCCTCAACGCCCCGCGCGAGGCGCCCCGCCGCGCCCCCGCCCGCCCGCCCGCCGCGCCGCGCCCCTCTGCGCGCCCGCTCGCCCTCGCCCTCGCCCTCGCCCTCGCCCTCCCGCTCGCCCTCCCGCTCGCCCTCCCGCTCGCCCTCCCGCGCGCCCTGCGCCCCTCTAGCGCCCACGCCCTCCCCGCGGACCCCTTCGCCGCCTATCGCGACCTGCACGTCGCCTGGGCGGAGGAGCTCGCGCGCTGGAGCGGGTTCTGCGTGGGGCGCGAGGAGGTCAAGGGCCAAGAGGGCTTCGGCGGGTGCCGGGG
Source organism: Deltaproteobacteria bacterium (assembly GCA_016874875.1). Lineage (GTDB taxonomy): Bacteria > Myxococcota_A > Bradymonadia > UBA7976 > VGTA01 > VGTA01. Next base: position 2,565 of record VGTA01000004.1, read on the forward strand.
GCGGCTCTGGGCGACGCAGGCGCGGTGGGCGCTGCTGCGCGCGCGCCGCCTCCTCGGGCGCGCGGGGCTGCCCCTCGGCGGGGGCGCGGAGCTCGCCTTAGACCCCGCCCGCTTCGCCGCCTACGCCCCCGCGCCCCCGCCGCCCCCCCACGAGCGCGCCTGGCGCGTGGCCCTCGCCCTTGAGGCGCTCCACGCCCTCGGCGACGCGCGGTGGGTGGAGCCGCTCTGGCGCGAGGCCGACGCCCTGCGCGCGCAGCTCGACGCCGCCCCCTGCGCCCTCGGCGGCCACTGCGCGCCGGGGCTGCTGTGGCTGCTCGCCGCCGCCGAGGTCCCCTGGGGCGCCCTCCCCGCCCCCCGCCCCGACCTCGCCGCCCGCGCCGAGGCGCTGCGAGCCTGGGCCGCCGCCAAGGCCGCCCCCCTGCTCGCCCATACCCCCAGCGCCACCCTCGCCGCCGACGCCGCCCGCGGCGGTCGCGAGTCGTGGTGGGGGGAGCGCGCCGCCCTCGCCGCCCTCACCCTCCCCGACGACGCCCTGCGCGCCTGGCTCGCCCACGAGCAGTCCGCCCCCGGCTTTGAGCCCGCGCCGCCGCCCGAGTCGCTCGCCGCGCAGGGCGGCGCCTCCTACGCGCGCGCCCTCGGGGCCGGGCTGCTCGCCGCCCGCCTCGCCGACCCGGCGCTCGCCGCCCTCTACGCCGCCTGCCTGCGCGAGGGCCTGCGCGCGCACCTCGAGCTGCGCCGGGACTACCGCGGCTACGCGCACCGCGCGCCCGCGCTCGGGCTGTGGGCGCTGAGCGCGCCGTGGGCGGCCCCCTTTGAGGCCGCCGACGGCGGGCGCGCGGGGGGCTGGGCGCTCACCGTCCCGCCGGGCCTCTGGCGCGCGCCGGCGCCCCCCCCCGGCCTCGCGCCGCTCCCCCCCGAGGGCTTCACCGCCGACGGCCTGTTCTCCAAGCTCGCCGTGCGCGACGCGGGCGCCACGCGCGGCCTCTACTTCGTGCGCCCCGGCGGCGTCGAGGTGCTCGAGTCGGAGGTGGACCTCGCGCGCCCGCACCTGCTGCAGGTCGCCTACACCCAAGAGATGCTCGCCGCCTACGCCTTTGTGCCTGAGGCGCGGCGCGCCCTCATCGTGGGCCTCGGCGGGGGCGGCATGCCCCACGCGCTGAGCGCCTACGACCCCGCCCTCGCCCTCGACGTGGTGGAGATCGACCCCGTGGTGGTGGACGCCGCGCGGCGGTTCTTTGGCGTGGGCGCCCTCCCGGCGCGCCTCATCACCCGCGACGGGTTTGAGCACCTGCGCGACCCCGCCGCCGGCCCCTACGACATCATCTACATGGACGCCTTCCTGCAGCCGAGCGACGACACCGACGCGGCGGGTAGCCCCCTCAACCTCAAGACGGTGGAGCTGCTGCGGGAGGCACAGGCGCGCCTGAGTCCGCGCGGGGCGCTCATCGTCAACCTCAACGAGCACCCCGCCCTCGCCCGCGACATCGCCACCTTCCGCGCCGCCTTCGCCGCCAGCCACGTCTGGCAGGTGCCGCGCACCGGCAACTGGCTCGCCCTCGGCCTCAAGGCCCCCGTCCCCCCCGCCGAGGCGCTCCGCCGCGCCCGGGAGGCCTCCGAGCGCCTCGGGGGCGTCGTCGCCCTCGAGGCGCCGGTGCGCCGCGCCCTCAGCGCCCCCTGAGGCGCTCAGCGCACCTTAAACTCCACGCGGCGGTTGAGGCGGTGCCCCTCCTCGTCCTCGCGGAACGACACCTGCGCCTCGCTGCCGTAGCCCACCACGCTCATGGCCTGCTCCGGCACCCCGCTCTTGAGGAGATACCCCCGCACCGCGTCCGCCCGCCGCTCGCTGAGCGCGATGTTGTACTCCGCCGTCCCGCGCACGTCGCAGTGCCCCCCCAGCTCCACCTGCTTGTCGGGGTGCGCGCGGAGCCAGCGCAGATTCCGCTCGATGGTGGCGATGGACTCCTCGGTGAGCTGCGCGGAGTCATACTTAAAGTACACCACGCGCATCTCCTCCACCGCCGCCGCCTCCGAGGTGGGCGCCGTGGCCTCAGGGGGGAAGGCGTCCGTGGCGGGCGACACCACCGTCACCGCCTCCGCCGGGCACGGCTGCCCGCCGCTCGCCCGCGCCGCCTCCTGCGCGAGCTGCCGCGCCACGCGGGATTTCGCCTCGGACTCTTCGTACTTGCCCTCCTCGAGCAGGCGCTTGGCCTCCTCGTAGGTGCGCTCGGCGAGGGGCAGGGACTCGTGCGGGCAGCCTGTCTTGCGCGCGAGCTCGAGCGCCTCCACGGCGGACGTCAGCGAGCCCTTAGCGCGCCCGGCGCCGCCGCAGGCGGCGAGCGAGAGGGCGAGGAGGGCCAGGGTGGCCCAGCGGAGCGAGGCGCGCACGCTCACTCCCCCCAGTAGGGCGTCTCGAAGCCGCCCCCCTGCGTGAGCTGGCGCTGCGTAAAGCCGTCGCTCGTCATGATGTAGAGCTCGGCGCGCCCCGAGCGCGTGCTCGAGAACACGATGTGCCTGCCGTCGGGGGACCATGAGGGCTCCTCATTGTTGCCTTGGTTTTGGGTGAGGCGGGTGATCTTGTTGGGATCTTTGGGGTCGATGGTGAAGATGTCAAAAACAAACTGCTCGTCGCGGGACGTGAAGGCGATCTGGTCGCCCTTGGGGCTCCACGCCGGACTCTGGTTATAGCGCCCGAGGAAGGTCACGCGCCGCTGCCCGCTGCCGTCGGCGTTCATCACCCAGATCTGCGGCGTGCCCTCGCGGTCGCTCACGAACGCGAGCTGAGAGCCGTCGGGGGACCACGCGGGGGAGATGTCGATGCCGCGGTTGGCGGTGAGGCGGCGGCGGATGTCGCCGGAGCTGGGGTCGAGCAGGTAGATGTCGCTCGAGCCCTCGTGGCTGAGGGTCACGGCGAGGAGGTTGCCGTTGGGGCTGAGGACGGCGCCGGTGTTGATGCCGGGGCGCGCGCTGATGGATTTCACCGTGCCGCGCTCATACAAGAAGAGGTGCGGACCGTTGCCGCGGTAGCTAGTGAAGTACACGCGCCCCTTGGAGAGCGAGGGGAGGATGTTGATCTTGCCCGAGGTGGTGATGTTGCTCACCGTCGCCCCGTCGGGCGTCACCCGCACCACCGACTTGGTGCCCTGCCCGCGGCGGACCGCCACGATGCTGGTGCTAAAGAAGCCGAGGGTGCCCGTGTAGTGCTTGATGACCTGGTCGACGAAGCGCAGCACGTGCGCCTGCAGCACGCTCGGGTCGCGGCTGAGCGTCACGGGCTCATCCACGCCCCCCTCGAGCGTCACGGGAGTCTTGAGGTCCACGTTAAAGAGCTTGAGCGTCACCTTGACGGAGTCGCCCTCGAGGGCGAAAGCGCCCTTGATGAGCCCCTGCGCGCCGGCGTTGAACCAGCTCGGGAAGCTCGGCGTCATGCCCTCCGCCGTGGAGTCTTGCGGGAGGAGCTCCTTGTCGAGGAGGTCAAAGTACCCCGAGATCTTGAGGCCGCGCTCCACCGACGTGATGAGGCGCTCCGAGAGGCCGATCGTGTCGGGGGCGCCGCCCTGGTTGATAGCGGGGGGGAGGGCGATGAGGACGCGCGAGACCTGGCCAGGACTCACGGGCACCTCGATGCCCTTTCCGCCGACGTCCCCCTCTTGCGCCCAGGCGCCCGCGAGCGGGTACGCCGTGAGCGCCGTGAGCGCCGTGAGCGCCGTGAGCGCCGTGAGCGCCGTGAGCGCCTTGAGCGCCTTGAGGAGGGCTGATGCTGTGTGCGTGTCTTGCATGGGCTAGGCCTGTGGTGCGCGTGAGAGAGGAGTGCTACATGTAGGTAAGTGTGAGCGCGCGCCGAGAGCATAGCGGCTCGCGGACGAGATTGCTAGGGCGCGATGGGGGGAGCGCGCGCGGCGCGAGGAGCGAAGACGGTTGAAAACTCTTGAACGCGCTCCGCAGAGCACATACTAAGGGCACACACTAGAGAGGCGAGAGAGGTGAGAGAGGTGAGAGAGGTGAGAGAGGTGAGCACATGAGCGAGCGTCGGCTGTTTGGGACAGACGGAGTGCGCGGAGTCGCCAACCGCTACCCGATGACGGCGGAGGTCGCCCTGCGCCTCGGGCGCGCGGTGGGCTACCTGCTGCGCCGCGAGCACGCGGCGGCGGGGCGCGCCGGGCGCCCCTGCGTGGTCATCGGCAAGGACACGCGCGTGTCGGGCTACATGATCGAGCACGCGCTCGTGGCGGGCCTCTGCTCCGCCGGCGTCGACAGCTCCCTCGCCGGCCCGCTCCCCACGCCCGGGGTGGCGTTCTTGACCGTGAGCCGCCGCGCGGACGCGGGGCTGGTCATCTCGGCGTCCCACAACCCCTTCGAGGACAACGGCGTGAAGATTTTCGCGCGCGACGGCTACAAGCTGCCCGACGCCCTCGAGGGGGAGCTCGAGGCGCTGATGGAGAGCGCGGCGCTCGACGAGCTGCGCCCCACGGGGGAGGGCGTGGGGCGCGCGGCGCGCATCTCGGACGCGGTGGGGCGCTACAACGTGGCGGTGAAGGCGGCGTTCCCGCAGCACCTCACGCTGAGCGGCCTGCGCGTCGCCGTGGACTGCGCTCACGGCGCCGCCTACAAGGTGGCGCCGGAGGTGCTCGCGGAGCTCGGCGCGGAGGTGATCGCCGTGGGGGTGAGCCCGAACGGCCTCAACATCAACGACTCCTGCGGCGCCACGCACCCCGAGGCGCTCGCGGAGGTGGTGCGGCGCGAGGGGGCGCACGTGGGGGTGTGCCTCGACGGCGACGCCGACCGCTGCATCCTGCTCGACGAGCGCGGCGAGGCGCTCGACGGCGACCAGATCCTAGCGGTGCTCGCGCGCGCCCTGCAGGCGCAGGGGCGCCTGCGGGGCGGCAGGGTGGTGACGACGGTGATGAGCAACCTCGGCCTCGAGGCGGCGCTGGCGCCCCTCGGGGTGGGGGTGGAGCGGGTGCAGGTGGGGGACCGCTACGTGGTGGCGCGGATGCGCGAGGCGGGCCTCAACCTCGGCGGGGAGCAGTCGGGGCACACGATTCTGCAAGACTACGCCACCACGGGCGACGGCCTGGTGGCGGCGCTGGCGGTGCTGGGGGTGGCGGTGGGCGAGGGGCGCCCGCTGAGCGCCCTCGGCGCCGAGATGACGCGCTTCCCGCAGGTCCTCAAGAGCTTTGAGGTGGCGGGGCGCCCGCCCCTCGCGTCGCTCGCCGGGGCGCAGCGCGCGATTCGGGAGGCGGAGGCGGCGCTCGGGACGCGGGGGCGGGTGCTGGTGCGCTACTCGGGGACGCAGGCGATGGCGCGGGTGATGGTGGAGGGGCCGGCGCTCGAGCAGGTGGAGGGGCTGGCGGCGCGCATCAGCGAGGCGCTCGTCGACGACATTTCAGCGCGCGTGGCGCGCGGGGAGGGGTGAGCGAGATGAGCGAGAGAGCGATCGGGGCGGCGCAGCTGGTGGCGCAGCTGGACGCGGCGCTAGCGTTTGGCGAGCAGGGGGGCGCCTCGCAGGGGGGCGCCTCGCAGGGGGGCGCCTCGCAGGGGGGCGCCTCGCAGGGGGGCGCCTCGCAGGGGGGCGCCTCGCAGGGGGGCGCCTCGCGCGAGCCGAGTCTGAGCGCGCTGGCGCTCTTAGCGGAGTGGGCGGGGGCGAGCGGCGTGAGTCTGAGCGCGCGCCCCGAGCAGATCTCGTCCTTTATGAGCCAGGCGCGCCGCCTGCGGGCGGAGCTGAGCGGGGCGCTCGACGTGCAGCTCCCCCCCGAGCTCGACCTCACCCGCATCGCCTTTGAGCTACAGCCGCAGCGCGTGACGCTCATCCCGGCGCGCTGGGTAGGGCCGGGGGTGGTGGGGGGGCTCGACCCGTTTCAGCTGTCGGAGGGGCTGCGCGCGCAGGTGGCGCAGCTGCACGAGGCGGACATCGAGGTGGCCGTGCGCGTGGAGCCGCAGCTCGAGCTCGTGAAGCGCCTGCCGCGCTTTGACGTGGACGTGGTGGTCTTGTCGACCACGGCGCTGATGGCGAGCGGGCGCGGGGCGTCGCGCCGCGAGCAGTTTAAGCGCCTGCTCGACGCCTCGCTCCTCGCGTCGCGCCTGGGGCTGCGGGTAGCGGCGGCGGGGGGGGTGGACCTGGCGGCGGCGGAGCAGCTGGCGCGGATTCCGCAGCTCGCGGAGGTGCACGTGGGGCGCGGCCTCCTCGGGCGCGCGATGGTGCGCGGGATGGAGGCGGCGACGCGCGACCTCTTGATGGCGCTCGAGCGCGGGCGCCGCAGCCCGCTGTAGGGGCGCGCGCCGCCGCTTGTGCTTTCGCCGAGGGCGCTTACTCTCTGAGCATGCCGCGGGCGCCTGACCTCGCCGCCGGCCGCGAGCGGGTCGCGTGGGCGCCCCGCGCGCGCGCGCCCTCGCGGCGCCGCTCAGGTCTTGAGGTGTTGAGATGAAGGCGACCTTGAGTTTTACGGGAGGGGAGGCGGGGGCCTCGTGGCGCGCGGAGACGGAGACGGGGCACGCGCTGGTGGTGGACGGCTCCCCCGACATCGGCGGGCGCGACCTCGGGGCGCGCCCCATGGAGCTGCTGCTGCTGGGGCTGGGCGGGTGCACGGCGATGGACGTGCTCTCGATCTTGCGCAAGATGCGCCAGCGGGTGGCGGACTGCCGCGTGGAGCTGTCGGCGGAGCGGGCGGAGGAGCACCCGCGCGTCTTTACGCGGATTCACGTGCACTTTAAGGTGTGGGGCGAAGTGCAGGCGGCGGCGGTGGAGCGCGCGCTTGAGCTGTCTCACTCCAAGTACTGCTCGGCGTACAAGATGCTGAGCGCCACGGCGGAGATCAGCTCGAGCTTTGAGGTGGTCGCGCTGGAGGCGGAGGGGTTGGGGAGCTGAGCGCTCCGGAGGCGGCGCGCTCAGGCGAGCCCCCAGCGCCTCCGCAAGAGCCACTCGGCGCTCGGCGCCAAGATCGCCAAGAGCAGCGCCCACGCGCTCGACCAGAGCGGCGTCTCCACCCGTCGGTTGACGCGCATCACCTGCGGGCGCACGCGCTCGAGCCCGCGCCAGTCGTCCTGGGGGCTGAGGAGGCGCCCCCCCGTGACCTCGGAGAGCGCGCTCAGCAGGTCCGCGCGCGGCGCCACCTCGCGCAGCTCTAGGGGGTCCTCCGCCACCACAAACAGGTCCTGCGCGCTCAGGGCGGCCCCCACCGACGGCGCGGAGAGGCGGGCGCGGTAAACGCCCTCCGCCTCGGGGCGCCACACCCCCGCCGCCTCCCCCTGCGCCTCCGTCTTGAGCGCGAGGCGCGCCACCTCGCGCGCCTGCCCCGCCCCCCGCGACACCTCCTCGATCACCACCTGCGCGAGCGCCCCCTCCACGGGCTCATAGCTCGCGTTCAAGACCTGCGCCTTGAGCTCCACGCGCGCGCCGAGCGGGTAGCGCTCGCGGCTGGCGGCCACGCGCAGCGGGTTGAGACTCGGGTCGCGAATCACCCACCGGATGGCGTTGCCCCAGAGTCTGTGGTAGGCGGCGCCCGCGTCGGCGCCCTCCTCAAAGCCCCAGCGCCAGAGGCTGTCGGTGGTGAGGGCGAGCGCGCGCCCCGCCCCCACCTCCATGACCGCCATCACCGGCTCGCGCTCACGCCACAGGAGCGCCCGCGCCTCAGGCTTGAGCGCCCCGACGCGGTTGTTGCCGCTCAGGAGGGGCGTGCGCGCCCACCAGGCGGCGTTCTCTTCAGGCGACAGCGAGAGCGCGGTGATGGGGTGGCGCGCCCCCTCGGCGGAGAGCGTGGGGCGGAAGTCGCCGAGGGTCACGGCGTCCTTGGCGTTGGGCAGCAGCTCAAAGGGCAGGAGGTCGGCGATCGGCGTCCCCGCGTACCCGCCCCCGCTAAACGACTGGTCGCCCCCCACCATCACGAACCCGCCCCCGCCCCGCACGTAGTCCCGAATCAGCGGCAGGTAGCTGCTCATCCTGTAGCCGCGGTGCGTGAAGTTCTGAAAGATCATCATGTCAAAGCTGCCCAGGCGCTCCTCAAAGAGCTCCTGCGTGGGGAACGGAATCAGCGACAGCTCCTCGGGGGACGCCACCTCCACGCTCGCGTTGGTGCGCAGGATAAAAAAGCTGATCAGCTCCACGTTGGGGTTGCTCTGCAAGTGCAGGCGCAGGGCGCGCTCGTCCCAGCTCGGGCGCCCCACCACCTGCAGGACGCGAATCTTGTCGCGAATCACCCGCATCGAGAAGCGCGCGAGGTTGTTGGCGGTGACCGCCTCCTCCTCCCCCGCCTCCACCGCCACGCTGTAGGCCTCCTCGCCCACCTCCTCCGGCACAAACTCAAAGCTGAGGACGCGGGGCGCGGCGCCCTCGGCGGGGTCGTAGGTGAGGAGGCGCTGCGCGAGCACCTCATCGCCGCGCGACAGCGTCACGCGGCGCGAGAGCGGGGCGGAGTAGCCGCGCGCCACCACCTCCACCTCCACGCTCACCGCGTTGCGCGCGAAGGCGAACTCGTCGGCGCGCACCGCCGCCAGCGCCACGTCGGGCGCCGCGCGCCGCGGCCCGAGCAGGAGGGTGTGGATAGGCGCGCGCGCCCGCGCCGCCGCCTCCGCGCCGAGGGGGGTGGGCGCGGTGTCCACCCCGTCGCTGAGCACCCACACCGCCGCGAGGTCGTCGGCGGGGGTGCGCGCGAGCAGCTCGTCGAGCGGCGCGCTCAGGCTCGTGCCTTCCCCGCGCGGCGCGTGCGCCGCGAGCGCCTCGAGGGAGTCGTGGCGGCGGAGGTGCTCGTCGAAGGTGTAGAGCGTCACGACGTGCTCGCGGGCAAGCGCGTCGAGCGCCTCGCGCTGCGCCTCGAGGGCGCGCAGCGCCGCCCCCCAGCGCCCGCCCTCCCGCGCCTCCTCCCCCGCCGGGAGCGTCATCGAGCGAGACGAGTCCACCAGCACCGCCACGTGATTCTTGACCCGCGTCACGTCCTCGAGGCGCGCCCCCGGCTCGAGCAAGAAGAGGGCGAGGAGGCAGAGCGTGAGCAGCCGCAGCGCGCCGAGCGCGAGGCGGCGGCGTTGCGCGAGGCGGGCGCTGCTGCGCCACGCGAGCCACCACGCCCCCCCGCCGAGCGCCAGCGCGCACAGCAGCGCCCACGCCGGCCACGCGTGGAGCCACACGAGCGACGCCTGATTAAAGCCGCCCTCGGGGGAGAGCCACGACAGCAGCCGCGCGCTCAGCCCCTCGGCGCTGAGCGCCTGCGCGCTCAAGAGGCCCCAGGCGCTCACGGCTCCACCGCCCACTGGCGGCGGCGCAGAATCGTGAGCGTGTGCACCTGATCGCGCTTATAGTTGAGGCACGTGGCGTACATCAGCAGGTTGACCCCAAAGCGAAAAGCCCGCTCGCGCTGCGCGTCCCCCCCCGGGACCACGGGCAGCCGCCACGCCCCCGTGGGCTCACGCCCGAACGCGCCAAAGGTGTCGTTGCGCCCGTAGAGCACCGCGCTGAGCTCCCCGAACGGGATGTGCTCGAGGTAGGGGGCGCGCTGAATCCTGCCGTGGGGGCGGTCGAGCAGAAAGAAGCTCCTGTAGACCGTGTGCTCCTCGCTGGCGCGCTGGAGTCGCTCCTCCGGCCAGAGCGCCCGCAGGAGCGGGCGCACGGATTCGTCAAAGCGGTCATCGCCGGGCGGCGAGATGTCGTCGATAAAGAGGAGGCCGCCGGCGCGCAGGTACTGCGTGAGGGCGGCGCGCTCTTGCTCGGAGAGGGCGGGGCAGGGGCCCGCGCCGAGCCACACGAGCAGCGGCGCGTCGTAGAGCTCGGGGCCGGGGCGCGCCCACCGCGGCGCCTCGCGCGCGTCGATGCTCGTGCGCTTGCTCACCTCCCACATCAGCTGCTCCACGGCGCGCGGGCGCTCGCGGGCGCCCGCGCCCACGTCGAGGAGATTCACCCCCACCCGCTCGCGCTCCCCAAAGGCGCCCGCCGCCCCGGGGCGCAGCGCCAGCAGCCCCGCGCCGAGGGCGGCGGGGAGGGCGCCGAGCGCCTCACGCCTGCTCAGCGCGCCGCGCGGGGCGCCCTGCGCCCCCGCTCCGTACGTCAGCCGCTCTCGATGTCTCAACCTCAAGGCCTCTCCGCCCCGCCGGGGCGCGTGGAAGTGGGGGGGGCGCCGCAGGCCTCTTAGGCGTGAGGCGTGATCAGCGCCTCATGCAGGGCGCGCACGAGGGCGGGGGCGCTCGCGGCGGGCACCGCCCAGCGGAGGTGGGCCGCGGAGACCTCAGGGCCATGGTAGGGGATTCCGAGGGCGCGCACCACCGCCGCTGCCCGCGCGAGCGGACTCCCCTCGCCGCCGCCGAGCAGCCCGCGCCCCACCACCGTCACGCGCGTCCACGGCTCAGGCCACACCTGCCCCCCCGCCGCGCGCGCCGCCTCGATAAAGGGCGCGGGCGGGTGCAGATTCTGCGTGGGCACCCAGCACGCCCACCGCCCCTCGCCGGCGTCGGCGCCCGCCAGCGGCCCGCCGCAGGTGACCTCCGCGTCCACCACCCCAAAGCGCGCCAGCGCCTCCCAGAGCCCCTCCGGCGGGGCGCCGTGGCCGTGCACGTAGAGCAGCCCTGGGTGGTGCGTGACCCCCGAGGCGCGCTCGTGGCGGTGCGCGCGGGGCGCGTCGGCGGGGGCCGAGACGCGCGTCCCCACGCGCAGCGCCCCCTCCGTCGCCGCGCACACCACCTCCACCCCGTTGCGCCGCGCCCACTCCACCGCCTCGGCGTTGAGGACCTTGGCGCCGCTGTCGGCGAGGGTCTGCATCTCCTCGTACGACAGGTGCTCCACGCGGCGGGCGCTGGGCACCACCCGCGGGTCCGCCGAGTACACCCCGTCCACGTCGGAGCAGATCTCGGCGTAGTCGGCGCCGAGCGCGGCGGCGAGGGCCACCGCCGTGGTGTCGGAGCCGCCGCGGCCGAGGCTCGTGATCTCGAGGCGCTCGCTCACCCCCTGAAAGCCCGCCACGATCACCACCTTGCCCGCCTCGAGCGCCGCCTCGATTCGGTGCGGGCGCACCTTGAGGATTCGGGCGTTGGTGTGGTCGTCGGTGGTGATGATGCCGCTCTGCGAGCCCGTGAACGACACCGCTGACGCTCCGAGGTCCTGAATCGCCATCGACAGCAGCGACATCGAGATGCGCTCCCCCACCGTTAAGAGCATGTCGAGCTCCCGGCGCTCTGGACTCGGGCTCACGCGGCGCGCGAGCTCGAGGAGGTCGTTGGTGGTGTTGCCCATCGCCGACACCACCACCACCACCCTGTGCCCCGCCGCCCGCGCCTCTAGGACGCGCGCGGCCACCTTGAGAATCTTCTCAGGGGTCGAGACGGAGCTCCCCCCGTACTTTTGCACAATCACGCTCATCGGCGCCTCTCCCATCGCTCTGCGCCGCGGGCCTCGACGCCTCGCGGGTGACGTTGACGCCGCAGGGGCGCGGCCTGTGCCTTTTAGCTAAGCGGCGCGCGCCGCTCAACAAGAGTCACACAGGGCTTGGCGTGCGGGATTTATTTTTGAGTTATTTTAATTCATAAGATGTTGATTAATTTGGATTATTTATATAATAAACAAATTTGTATATAGATGCAGGATCACCTACGCTGAGGCGCCGAGGCCCTCAAGGGAGGAGCGCCGCCGCGCTGAGGTCGCTGAAGATTCGCGTTCTTTCGCCTTATTTTCGCGTTTTTTTATTGACAGGGCTTGTGGGGGGGCAATACTTGACGCGCTTTTGTCCCGTTTTCCATCGCCAAAGTGAGCGTTTAATCATGTCGAAGAAGAAAGAGACCAAGGCCGTCGAGGCCGCCCCCGCCGCCAAGGCCACCCCCGCCGCCCCCGCCGCCAAGGCCGCCCCCGCTGCCAAGGCCGCCCCCGCCGCCAAGGCCGCCGCCAAGGCCGCCGCCAAGGCTACGCCCGCTGCGCCCGCCGCCGCGCCCGCCGCGCCCAAGGCCACCACGCTGACCAAGCGCGACCTCATCAACGCCGTCGCCGACAAGGCCGCCGCCGCTGGCGTGACCCTGAGCAAGACGCAGCTCACGCAGCTCGTCTCCGAGCTCTTTGAGGCCATCAAGGGCGAGGTCATCGCCAGCCAGAAGTACCAGCAGCCCCGCTTTGGCACCTTCGAGGTGCGCGAGCGCAAGGCGCGCACGGGCCGCAGCCCCAAGGGCGGCGCTGAGATTCAGATTCCGGCGTCCAAGAGCGTGGGCCTCAAGGTCTCTAAGCTCCTCAAGGACTCCCTCAACTGAGCTGCCTCAACTGAGCTGCCTCAACTGATCTGCCTCAACTGAGCTGACGAGGGCTCAACTCGACTCATCGCTGATTAAACACTTAAGCATCTCAAGTATCTAAAAACGAGGTAACAACCATGGCAAAGCAAGACGTGATCAAGACCGTGTACGAGACATCGGCAAGGTGCTCGACGCGACGTTTGAGGTCATCAAGGACCTCGGCAAGGACGCCTCCTGCCGTATCAAGGACTTTGGCACCTTCAAGGTCAAGGAGCGCGCCGCGCGCACCGGCAAGCCCATCAAGGGCGGCGACCCCATCGCGATCCCCGCGCGCCTCGCGATGACCTTTAAGCTGGCGCCCTCCTTCAAGGCCCTCCTGAACCCGGCGCCCGCCGCGGCGAAGGCGGAGCCCGCCAAGGCGGCCAAGGCCGAGAAGCCCGCCAAGGCCGAGAAGGCTGAGAAGGCCGAGAAGGCCGAGAAGGCCGCTAAGCCCGCCAAGGCCGAGAAGCCCGCCAAGAAGAAGTGAGCGCCCCCCGCGCGGCGCGCGGCGCGGCGCCCTGAGAGCGGCGCGCGCTCGCCCCTCTCGCTCAGAGGCCCCTTGCCTTGGCTCGGGGCCTCGTTTTTTTCGCTTCTTGACAGCGCCCCTCGCGCGCACACTCTCTAGGCGCCCCGAGCCGCGCGCCGCGCGCCGGCCCTCCCCGCGCCCCCCGCGCCCCTCGCGCCCCTCGCGCCCCTCGCGCCCCTCGCTCTAGGAGACGCCATGTCTACCCAGTCAGCCCAGCACCACCACGTGTTCATCATCGGCTCAGGCCCCGCGGGCTTCACCGCCGGCATCTACGCCGCCCGCGCCAACCTCAGCCCCTACATGGCGGCGGGCCTGCAGCCGGGCGGGCAGCTCACGACCACGTCCGACGTCGAGAACTTCCCCGGGTTCCCCGAGGGGGTGATGGGGCCGGAGCTGATGGCGCACATGCAGGCACAGGCGGAGCGCTTTGGCCTCCTGGTGTCCTACACGATGGTGGAGCGCGTGGACCTGCGCGCGCGCCCATTCCGCATCTGGGAGGACGGCGGCGTGGAGCATACGGCGGACGCGGTGATCATCTCCACGGGCGCCACCGCCAAGTACCTCGACGTGCCCGGCGAGCAGGAGTACCTCGGGCGGGGCGTGAGCGCCTGCGCCACCTGCGACGGCTTCTTCTTCCGCGACAAGGTCGTCGCCGTGGTGGGCGGCGGCGACTCGGCGGTGGAGGAGGCGACCTTCCTCACCAAGTTCGCCAGTAAGGTGTATCTCATCCACCGCCGCGACCAGCTCCGTGCCTCCAAGGTGATGCAGGAGCGCGCCTTTAAGAATCCCAAGATCGAGATTCTGTGGAGCACGCAGGTGCGCGAGGTGCTCGGCAACGGGGCGGCGGTGACGGGTCTCCGCCTGGCGGGCGCCGATGGCGTGGAGCGCGCGCTGGAGCTTCAGGGGTACTTTAGCGCCATCGGGCACAAGCCCAACACCGACCTCTTTCAGGGCATCTTGGACATGAACGACGTGGGCTACCTCAAGGTGCAGAGTCCCTCCACCGCCACCAACATCCCCGGCGTGTTCGCGGCGGGGGACGTGGCGGACCCCACGTACCGCCAGGCCATCACCGCGGCCGGCATGGGCTGCGCCGCCGCCATCGACGCGGAGCGCTGGCTGGAGTCGCGGGAGGGCTGAGGGGGGCGCGGGGGCGCTAGGAGTCCCGGCGGGGCGCCTCGTTGAGCGTGAGCGCCTCGGCGAGCGCCGCGCGCGCCTCGGGGGAGAGGCGCTCGGCGCTGAGGAGCGCGAGGGTCCAGGCGCGCGCCTCCTCGGCGGCGTCGTTGAGCGCCTGGGGCGTGAGCGCCTGGGGCGCGAGGGGCGAGGCGCTCAAGAGCGCCGCGCGCGCCGCCGCGCGGTGGGGGCGCGGGGTGATGAGCAGGCAGAGGGCGGCGAGCGGCGCGGGGCGCGCCTCGTCGCCCGCCTCGTCGCCCGCCTCGTCGCCCGCAGGCGCGGCGGGGGCGTGGGCGCTCAGGAAGGCGCTCAGGAGGGCTCGCCAGCGCGCCTCAAGCCACGGCGGCTCCGGGGGGCAGGCGCTGAGCGCCCAGCGCGCGTGGGCGAGGGTGAGGGCGGCGGGCGGTGGGAAAAACACTTGTCAGCCCCTTCAGAATCGAGTATGACGCACAGACTAAACCTCCAAGAACATCCGCCCAAGAGACGAGAGGAGCCTATCATGGCCAAGAGCAAGCGCGACAAGATCAAGCTCGAGAGCACCGCCGGCACCGGCTACTTCTACACCACCACGAAGAACCGCCGCACCAGCACCGGCAAGCTCGAGCTCATGAAGTATGACCCCAAGGTCAAGAAGCACGTCATCTTCAAGGAGACCAAGCTCAAGTGACGCAGGTCGCCTGACCGCCCCTCAGCGCCCGACATGAGCCTAACGCCTAGCTCAGAGCGCTGACCTCGCGCCCCGAAGCCACCCCTAGGAGGCCTCTCGGGGCGCGGCGCTTTCGCTCGCCCGCGCCGCCCGCGCGGCCCGCGCCGCCCCTCAGCCCAACCCCACCAGCGCCGCCCGCAGCCCCTGAGTGCTCGAGAGCGTCTCGCGCACCTCGCCGCCGGCCTCACAGACCGCCGCGCGCGGGGCGGCGGCGTGGTCGGGCTGGCGCTTGAGGGCGGGCACTTGCGCGCGCGCCTCCTCGCTCACGGCGCTCAGCGTGAGGCGCGTCACATAGGGCGAGAAGGTCGCCCAGAGCGTCTGCGAGAGCGCGTGCGCCACGGGGCGCTCGCCGTCGGGCAGCTGCGCCACCACCACCTGCCCCCGCGCGCCGAGCCAGCGGGCGAGGGCGCAGAGGCCCTTGGGCGCGGCGGTGGGCTGCGTGGCCATGAGGGCGCCGAGGGCGCGGAGCGTGGCGCTCGCCTGCGCGCGGTAGGAGGGCTCGCCGGTGAGCTGGTGGAGGCTGAGCGCCACCTCCGCGGCCAGGGCGTTGCCGCTCGGCTCCCCGCCGTCGATCATGGGGCGCTCCTCCACAAACAAGAGCGCCCGCGCGCGCTCGTCACAGCGGAAGAAGCCCCCGCGCTCCCCATCAAAGAGCCCCTCCGCCGCGGCGTAGATGGCGCGGGCCGCGCTCAGATAGCGCGCGGAGCCCGTGACCTCAAAGAGCGCGAGCAGCCCCTCGCTGAGGGCCATGTGGTCCTCGAGGGTCCCCGCCCCGCTCGCCGCCCCGCGGCGCCAGGCGCGCGCGAGGCGCGCGCCGTCCCAGAGACTCTTGAGGGCGAAGTCGCCCGCCGCCTCCGCGTGATCGAGCCACTCCGGCTCACCGAGGACCGCCGCGCCGCGCGCGAGGGCCTTGAGGCCCGCCGCGTGCCACGCGCAGAGCACCGCGTCGTCCACCTCGGGGCGCGGGCGCTGCGCCTGCGCGCGCCGCAGGCGGGTCTGCAGGGGGCGCCAGTAGGCCTGCTCCTCCTCGCTGAGGGGCTCATGCAGGCGCAGCGCGCAGCGCCCCTCGCCGCTCACCCCAAAGACCTCCTCCACCCACGCCGCCTGCTCCTCGGTGAGCGCCTCGCGGAGCTCGCGCGGCGTCCAGGTGTCAAAGTAGCCCTCCGCCTGCTCGCCGGAGGGGGTGAGGCTGTAGGCGCTGCGCGAGGCGCAGAGCCCGCCCTCGGGGGCGCGCAGGAGGGCGACGAGCGCGCGCAGCGTCTGCCGCGCCACCTCGGCGTAGAGCGGGCGGCGCGTGGCCTGGTGGGCCTCGAGGTAGACCACGGCGAGCTGCGCGTTGTCGATGAGCAGGC
Source organism: Deltaproteobacteria bacterium (assembly GCA_016874875.1). Classification (GTDB taxonomy): domain Bacteria; phylum Myxococcota_A; class Bradymonadia; order UBA7976; family VGTA01; genus VGTA01. Next base: position 18,550 of record VGTA01000004.1, read on the forward strand.
GCTCGAAACGCGGCGCCCACCAGCGGTTGTCGAGGCTGTAGCGGAAGAAGCCGCCCCACAGGTGGTCGTAGAGCCCGCCGCAGCACATCCGCTCGAGCGTCACCTCCACCGCCTTGAGCAGGCGCGCGTCCCCCGAGGAGTGCCACGCGCGCATGAGCGCCTCGAGGACGGCGGGGCGCGGGAACTTGGGCGCGGCGCTAAAGCCGCCCCAGTCGGGGTCAAAGGACGAGAGCCAGCGCTCCGCGGCGGCGTCGAGCCAGGCGGGGGAGAGGGAGGCGCTCGGCAGCTGCGCCGCGTAGGCGCGCAGCGCCTCGAGGGGCGGCGCCGCCTGCGCCTGCAGGCGCGGGTCGCGCCAGCTCCTCGACAGCACGCGCAGGTACGACAAGAGTCCCACCTCCACCCCGCGCTGCCCGTCGCGCGGGGGCAGGTAGGTGGTGGCGAACAGGGGAGTCCCCTCGGGGGTGAGGAAGGCGTTGAGCGGCCAGCCGCCCTTGCCGCTGGTGATCTGCACAAAATCCATCAGCGCGCTGTCCACCTCCGGGCGCCGCTCGCGGTCCACCTTGATCGACACGAACTCGGCGTTGAGCAGCGCCGCCACCTCGTCGTCCTCAAAGGTCTCGCGCGCCATCAGGTGACACCAGTGGCAGGCGCTGTAGCCCACGCACACGAAAATGGGCCGGTCGAGCGCGCGCGCCTCGGCGAGCGCCTCCTCGCCCCACTCGCGCCAGTCGATGGGCGTGTGCGCGTGCTGCTCGAGGTGCAGCGAGCTCGACAGGATGAGCGCGTTGGTGAAGGCGGGCAGCCCCTCGGCGCCCCACCGCTGCGTGCGGGGGGTGTGGCCGCGCTTGGCCTTGAACGCCTCAAGCAGCGCGGGGTCGTTGATGTGGGGAGTGCTCATACGGCTCATGCGGTCCTGGCGCGCTAGCGCGCGGTCGTGTGGAGGTCGCCCTCGGGGTAGGGCAGGCCGAGCAGGTGCGCGCGCGCCTCGCCCACGAGGAAGCACGAGCCCGTGACCAAGATCAAGGGGCGCTCGCCGCCCCCCGCCGCCTTAAGCGCGTCGAGCGTGGCCCCCACCGCCGGGGAGGGGCGCGAGGAGTAGAGGTGACCAAAGCGCGCGGCGAGCTCCTCGGCGCGCGCGCAGCGGGCGTACTGCGGACTCACCCACACGAGCTCGTCCACGTGGGGGGCGAGGGCCGCGAGGACGCCGGGGACGTCCTTGTCTTGGCTCGCCCCAAAGACGCACACGACCGGGCGCGCGGGGCGCGCGGCGCGCTGCGCGCGGAGCCAAGGGGTGAGCGACTCGGCGGCGGGGGGGTTGTGCGCGCAGTCGAGCCACACCCCGCGGAGGAGCTCAAGGCGCCCCGGCCACTCAAAGCGCGAGAGCGCCTCCGCCGCCTCCTCGTCGCCGAGCGCCCACCCCGCCGCGCGCGCCACGGCGAGGGCGAGGGCGGCGTTGTGGGTCTGCGAGGGGGGCAGGCGGAGGTCCGCCACGGCCCGGGCGCAGGCGGGCGGCAGGGGGGGGGCGGCGGTGAAGTGGGGGGCCACCGCGCGCAGGGCGGCGGCGCCCGCGCCGGTGGCGCCCGTGAGCGCCGGGCGCCCCGGGCGCGCGATCGCCGCCTTCTCCGCCGCGATCGCCTCGAGGGTGTCGCCGAGGATGTGCGTATGGTCGAGGCCGATGCTGGCGATGGCGCTCACGAGCGGCTCGCAGGCGTTGGTGGCGTCGAGGCGCCCGCCGAGGCCCACCTCCCAGATGACCCACTCGGCGCCCTCCTCGGCGAAAAACCAAGCGGCGAGCGCCCAGGTGGCCTCAAAGAAGCTCATGGTGAGGCCCGCGGCGTCCGCGGCGTCAAAGACCCGCGCCACGCCTTCCACCACGCGCGCACAGGAGATCGGGCGCCCGTCGAGCGTCACGCGCTCGCGGAACGACGTGAGGTGCGGCGAGATAAAGCGCCCCGCGCGCAGCCCCGCCGCCGCGGCGAGGGCCGAGAGGTGGGCGCAGGCGCTGCCCTTGCCGTTGGTGCCCCCCACGATCACGCTCTTGACGCGCGCGAGCGGGTCGCCGAGGGCGGCGTTGAGGGCGCGCGGCGTGGCGAGGTCCATGCGCTCGCCAAAGCGGGTGAGGGCGTAGAGGCGGGCGAGGGCGGCGGCGTAGGCGGCGGCGAGGGGCGGGGCGGGGGGGGCGAGCTCAAGGGCGTCGAGCGCCCCGCCGAGGCGGGGGCGGTCGGCGGGGGGCTGCTGCGGGCCGTGGCGCAGGAGCAGCGCGAGGTCGTCGGGGGTGTCCACGTCGTACCAGGGCGGGGCGAGCCACACGGGCAGGGCGGCGCCCTCGGCGCGCTCGAGCGTCTGCCTGAGCACGCGCGCCCCCCCCCACTCCACGCCCTCAAAGAGCGCCTCGGCGCGCGGGAGGGCGGGGGCGCTGAGGCCCACGAGGTAGTAGCCGCCGTCGTGGGCGGGGCCGAGCGCCACGAGGGGGCGCCCCGCGCGCGCCGCGGCCGTGAGGGCGTCGAGGGCGGCGCGGAGGTGGGCGAGGGGGAGGGAGGGGCTGTCGGCGCCCACCACGAGGGCGGCGGGGGCGCCGGCCTCGAGCTCGTCGCGCAGCGCAGCCCACAGGCGCGCCCCGAGGTCGCCCTCCCCCTGCTGCGAGGGGGGCAGGTCGCGCGGCGCGTCGGGGGGCGCGTCGGGGGGCGCGTCGGGGGGCGCGTCGGGGGGCGCGTCGGGGGGCGAGAGCGCCTCCCAGAGCGGGTCGTCCCCCGCCACGCGGAGGCGCCGCGCCGCCCCCCGCCCCTCCGCCACGCGCCCGAGGCGGCGCCACACCTCGCGCGTGAACGCCTCGTGGACGCAGGCGGCCTGCGCCGGCGTGAGCGCCCCGTCGCCTTGGGTGAGGCGAGTCTTAACGGCGCCCGCGACGGGCGCCTTAGCGAGCAGGATGAGGAGGGGGCGTGGGGGCGGCGTCAAGGGGCGGCTCCGCGGGACGGCGAGGGGGGGGGCGGGCGCGCGGGGGAGCGCGGTCAGCCGTCCACTATAGCGCGCCTCGCGCGACTTCAAAACCGCGCCCCCTCGCGCCCCGCCCCGCGCCCCCCCTCGCGCCCCGCCTCGCGCTCCGAGTCAAACGGCTCAAGGAGTCCCACGAGTCGCTGCCCCTCCTGCGCCCAGCGCGCCCCGCGCCCCCCCGGCTCCCGCGCCTCAAAAACGCCCCCTAGTCCAAGATGATGAGATGTGCTCCACCACGCCGGAGTCCGCAAGAGCCGCTCCAAGAGCGCGCGCGCGTGCGCGCTGACCACCTCATCCCCACCCCGCGGCCCCCCCCCCCCCCCGCCCCCCGCGCCCGCCCCCCCCCCAGCCGACCCCC
>VGTA01000005.1 GCA_016874875.1 Deltaproteobacteria bacterium
GAGCGCCTTATCGAGGCGCGCGCGGTCGTCCCTGCTCAGCTCCCGCACGTTCATCTCGCCGCGCGCGTAGGCCAAGAGCAGCGAGCGCGCCGGGTCGTCGAGGTTGATGAACTCCGCCGTGTCTTGATAGGAGGCGATGAGGCGCTCATCGGTGAGGTCATCGAGGTAGATGCGCCACGCCGAATCCCCGAGCGCCACCGGCATCGCCGGCAGGTCGAGCACGTCGAGCGGGCGCTGCGCCCCCTCCTCCGTGTCCGCCACGGGCTCATAGCGCCCCGCCGAGGACCCCTGCCCGCGCACCCCGTGGCACACCCCGCAGTCCGCCACGAGGCGGTTGTGGAGCTCTGCGCGATAGAGCAGGTAGGGGTCGCTGCCCACCTCCACCTGCGGCGGCACGCACACGGTGTTGGCGCAGACGGCGCCCACCTCGCACTGCGAGTCCGCCACGCAGCCGAGCTGCGCGTCGCAGGCGGAGAGGGCGCAGAGGGCGCAGAGGGCGCAGAGGGCGCAGAGGGCGGCGAGGGCGGCGAGGGCGGCGCGGGGCTTAGGCATGATGAGACCTCGACGGGGAGGGGGTGAGGGGCGCGGCGGAGAGGAGCGGCGGCAGGCGCCCCGCCCACGGGCGCGCCTCCTCGAGCTCGGCGGCGAGCTCAAAGAGCAGCCCCTCCCCCCCAAAGGGCGCCGCCACCTGCACGCCGAGCGGCAGGCCCTCGGGAGTCCAGTAGAGCGGCACCGACATCGCCGGCTGCCCCGTCTGGTTAAAGAGCTGCGTGTTGGGCGTGCGCGAGAGGGCGTCGCGCCCGAGCGTCTCGAGCACGCGGTCGAGCAGGGCGCGCGAGTTGAGCGCGCGCACCACCGCGAGCTGCGCGCGCCGGGCGAAATCGAGGGCGAAGGCCCCGATCGGCAGCGGCGGCTCGGCGTGCACGGGCGACACGAACACGTCATAGCGCTCAAAGAACGCCGCCACCCCGCGCGCCGCCCGGTGCATGTCGCGCTGCGCCTTGAGGAGCGTAGCGCCGTCGCACTTCCAGCCGATCTGCGCGAGCAGCCAGGTGGTGGGCTCAAAGTCTGAGGGGCGGGGGCGCACGCCCGCGTACGCCGCCGTGTCCTCCACAAAGCGCGCGGTGCCGCACGCCACCGTGTAAAAATACGCCTGCACGAGCGCGTCGCGCTCAAAGGGCGGGCAGGCCTCCTCCACCTCATGCCCGAGGTCCCGCAGGAGCGCCGCCGCCTCGTCCACCGCCCGGAGGCACTCTGGGTGCGTGTGGTCGCCGTAGAGGGCGCCGCGGTGGAGGGCGACGCGCAGGCGGCGGGCGGGCGGGCGCAGGTGCGCCGTCCAGGGCTGAGGCTTGTGGGGCGCCGCGTAGGGCTCGCCGGGGGTGAGCGCGTCGATCTGGTCGAGGCAGAGGGCGGCGTCGCGGACCGAGCGCGACACCACGCCCTCCTGCACAAACCCGCCCCACGCCTCCCCCGCGAACGGCGCCATCGAGACGCGCCCGCGCGTGGGCTTGAGCCCAAAGAGTCCGCAGGCGCTCGCCGGGATGCGGATGCTGCCCCCGCCGTCCCCCGCGTGCGCCACGGGCACCACCCGCGCCGCCACCGCCGCCGCCGCCCCCCCCGACGAGCCGCCGGGGGTGCGCGAGAGGTCCCAGGGGTTGCGGCAGGGCCCCCACACCGCCGGCTCGGTCACGCCGAGGATGCCGAACTCAGGGGTGTTGCTCTTGCCGATGGTCTGCACCCCCGCCGCCTCAAAGCGCGCCGCGATCAGCGAGTCCTCCTGCGCCACCGCCCCCTTCATCCGCCGCGTGCTGTTGGACGTGGGCGTGCCCTTGAGCTGCGCCTTGAGGTCCTTGAGCAAAAAGGGCACGCCGTAGAGGGGGCCGCGCGGCAGGGCGCCCACCCTGCCGCGGGCGCGCTCAAAGAGGCGCGTCACCACGGCGTTGAGGGCGGGGTCGCGCTCCTCCACGCGCTCGATGGCCGCCTCGAGCAGCTCGCCGGGGCTCACCTCGCCCCGCAGGGCGAGCGCCGCCATCGCCGTGGCGTCGAGCGTGTCGTATTCGGGTAGGCTGCGCGCCATTTCGTCGTCTCCTTCTCGCCTTGGGCTCTCGCGAGCCCCGAGTGTTGTAGCATGATGTGGCGCGCACACAAAGACGCTCGTCGCGTGTTGTGTGTCGCGTATGAGTGATGAGTGATGAGTGATGAGTTATGAAGGCGCGCCCGCGAGGCGCTGGGCGCGAGGAGTCGACAGGGATGTTCAAGCTGTGCTACGGCAACCAGATGGAGGCGCTCGTCGAGCCGCTCATCCGTCACATCGAGGCGTCGCAGGCCGCCGACCCCCTCACCCCCATCACCCTCATCATCCCCAACCCCTCCATCGCGCAGTTCGTGCGCTTCAGCGTGGCGCAGCGGCTCGGCGTGTGCGCCAACGTGGAGTTCCATCACCTGCGCCGCTACCTGAGCGAGCGCGCGCAGGAGGCGGACCCCCACATCAAGATTCTAGAGGGCGAGTCGCTGCAGCTGTTGATTTTTCGTCAGCTCAACAACCCCGAGGTGCTGCAGCAGATCAGCCTCGAGCCCGTGCGCACCTACCTCGACATCGCCGAGAGTCCCGAGGAGCGCGAGGGGCGCTGCGTGCAGCTCTCGGCGCAGCTGGCGGCGCTCTACGAGGAGTACGGCTACTCGCGGCAGGCGATGCTCATGAAGTGGCGCAAGGGGGAGGCCACGCTCACCGAGGACTCGTGGGGGCGCACGGAGCGCTGGCAGCGCGTGCTCTGGCGCAGCCTCTTTGATGAGGACGGCGCGGCGCTCGTGGACGCGCCGGAGGAGGAGGGGGGCGCGGAGGAGGCGGGGGGCGCGAGCGCCCCCTCGGCGCCGCCGGCGCGGGCGCGGCGCGGCGGGCGCGCTCGCCAGCCCGCGCTCTTCTACCAAGAGGAGGAGGCGCCCGCCCCCCGCCCCCGCCGCCGCAGGGGGGGGCCGCGGTGGATGTTCTTGCCCGAGGCGGTGCGCGCCACGGCCGCCAAGATGGCGCTCCCGCGCGCGCTCTATGTCTTTGGGCTCTCCTACGTGGCGCCCGCCTTCGCCGAGACTTTTGCCCTGCTGAGCGCCTACACCGACCTGCAGGTGTACGCCCTCAACCCCTGCTGCGAGTTCTGGGAGGACGTCGACAACCGCCTCGAGGCGGCGCGCGCGGGCTGGATCTCTCGGTCGCTCCGCGTGCCCGGCTTCGCCGAGGAGGAGGACCCCTTCCAGCTCGAGGACCCCAACGACTCCCCCGCCCTGCGCCTGTGGGGGCGCCCGGGGCGCGAGTACATCCGCCTGCTCAACCAGCTCACCGACTGCGAGTTTGACGAGCGTTTCGTGGACCCGCAGGAGGGGCGCCCCGAGACCACCCTGCGCGCCCTGCAGCGCGACGTGCTGCTCCGCGCCCCCGCGCGCCCGCCCCTCCCCAGCGACGCGCCCGCCGACGGCAGCCTCCGCCTGCTCGCCTGCCCGGGGGTGCGCCGCGAGGTGGAGATCGTGGCGGACGCCATCTGGCGGCAGGCGCGCGAGGCGGAGGAGCGGGGCGCGCCGCTGCGCTTCCACGACATCGCCGTCATGGTCACCGACCACAAGCGCCAAGACTACCTCACCCACATCGACGCCATCTTTCGCGAGCGCTACGGCCTCCCCTTCAACATGATCGACCGCGCGCTGTCGGCGCAGAGCAGGGTGGTGGAGGGGGTGTCGCGGCTGCTCGAGCTGCCGCTGGGCGATTTTGGCTACCACCAAGTGATGGGCGTGGCCACCCACCCCTGCGTGGGCGGCGCCCTCGAGGGCGTGAACCTCGACCGCTGGCGGCGGTGGGGGGAGGCGCTCAACGTGCGCTTTGGCGCCGATGAGCGCGACCTCGAGGGGACGTACGTGGACCGCGACGTGTACCACTGGGACCAAGGCCTGCGCCGCCTGGTCCTCGGCGCCTTCATGGAGGGGGAGCGCGCGGGGGACGAGCGGCTGTTTGAGGTGGGGGAGCGGGCGTGGGTGCCCTTTGACGTGGGCGACGACGGGCTCAACGACGCCGCGCAGCTCACGCACCTGTGCCGTGCCCTGCTGCTCGACGCTCAGCGCGCCCGCGCGGAGCGCCTCACGCTGTCGCGCTGGTGCATGTACTTCACCCGCCTCCTCAACCGCTACGTGGGCGCGCGCTCCCCCGCCGACGAGCAGGCGCTCAGCCGCTGCCTTGAGGCCATCGAGGAGCTCAAGGCCACCGACCTCGAGGGGGCGCGCCTCTCCTACGAGGTGGCGCAGGCGCTGCTCAAGGGCCGCCTCCGCCGCCTCGAGTCGCGGCGCGGGCAACACCAGGCGGACGGGGTGGTGGTGTCGTCGATGCTGCCCATGCGCGCCATCCCCTTCCACACCATCTACATCCTCGGGCTCGGCGAGCAGGACTTCCCCGCCAAGAGCGCGCAGGACCCCCTCGACCTCCGCCAGGCCAAGCCGCGCCCCGGCGACGTCAGCCCGGCGCAGCGCGACCGCTACCTGTTCTTGGAGACGCTCCTGTGCGCCCGCGAGCGGCTGGTGCTCTCGTATGTGGCGTCGGATGACCGCACGGGCGACCCGCTCGAGCCCTCCGCGGTGGTCAAGGAGCTGCACTTCATCCTGCGCGGCTACCTCGGGCCGAGCGGGCTGCGCGCCGAGCGCCACCCCCTCAGCGCCTATCACCTCTCGTATGACTGGGCGCTCCCGCGGGCGCTCAACGACGAGGAGCGCGCGCAGTGGGCGGAGGGGGCGGGCGGCTTTGGGGGCGGGTTCGCGCCGCCTGAGGTGCTGCGCGGGATTCGCGCCGCGCGCCTGCGCGCCTCGCTCAACCTCGAGACCGGGGCGGGGCTGGCGCGGCGCGACGAGCTCGAGGCCGCCGTCAAGCTCTGGAGTCGCCCCGAGCTCAACGCCTACCTCGGCGTGGAGCCGCCGCCCGCCCTCGAGCAGGGGCAGGGGGGGGTCGTGCGCCTCACGCTCAGCGACCTCCGCGCCTTCCTGTGGTCGCCGCTGCAGGGGTCCGCGCGCGCCATGCTCGGGCTGCGCGAGGAGAGCGCGCGCGACGAGGAGGCGCCGCTGCACGACCCCCTGCACGTCGCCTACGGGCGGCGCGTGGAGCTGCTCCGCCGGGCCTTCTGGGAGGGGGCGGGGCGGCGTGAGCGCGTGGCGGAGCGCTACGAGGAGCTCTTTGAGCGCGCGTCGCTGGTGGGGGAGGCGCCGGTGGGCATGTTCGCCGACGAGCAGCGCCGCCGCGACGGCGAGGTCCTCTCGTCGTGGATTCAGAATCTGCAGGTCTTCCAGCCCCCCCCGCTGCACCTGTGGCGGCGGGTGAGCGTGGGCGCCACGGGGGAGTTCGAGCGCGTCGATCAGGCGCTGCCGCCCCTGCGCCTCCCCGTGGCGCTCGCGCAGGGCGGGGAGGTGGAGGTGGAGCTCGCCGCGCCCCTCTCGCCGCTGCAGCCCGACCTCGGCGGCACGCTCCACTGCGTGCCGCGCGGGGGCGTGGGCGAGCACCTGTTCCTCACGGGCTGGCTCGAGATGGTGGCGCTCGCCGCGGCGGGGCAGCCGCTGCCGCGCGCCTTCTCGGTGCGCCTCAACCCCTTCGGCGACAGCGCCCTAGAGCGCCTCCACCGCCGCTACGCCACCCCCACGGCGCCGCAGGCGCGGGCGTGGCTCACGGAGGTGCTCGGGGAGCTGCTGCAGGGCTTCCACGCCTACAGGCTGCCTATCCGCTCGGTGCTGCAGTGGCGTGAGCACTTGGCGCGCGACCCTCAGGCCCCCCTGCGGCTCCACTCGGACGAGGACGAGCGCGGTCCCCTGCGCGACGTCGAGCGCTTCCCGCTCCCCCCCCCCGCCGGCGCCCTCGACATGGTCCGCCGCCGCCTCGGCCCCTGGTTTCAGTCGGAGATCGTCTGATGCAGCCCCTGCGCTACCCCTACCCGCCCGTCCTCGATGAGATTCCGCTCGACGGTCACGCCGTGATCGAGGCGAGCGCGGGGACAGGCAAGACCTACACCATCGAGCACCTGGTGGTGGACCGCCTGCTCCGCACCCCCGCGCGCCTAGAGCAGCTCCTGGTGGTGACCTTCACCGACAAGGCCACGAGCGAGCTCCGCAAGCGCATCCGCGACCTGATCGAGCGCATCTTGACGCGCGCGGAGGAGGTGCGCCTCAAGGGCGAGGGCGAGGGCGAGGGCGAGGGGGCGGGCTGGCTCATCGATGACGAGGCGCGGCGCACGCTCGAGCGGGCGCTCTTCTCGTTTGACCGCGCCGCCATCCTCACCATCCACGCCTTTTGCCGCAAGGTGCTCGTGGACCTCGCCTTTGACAGCGGGCAGCTCTTTGAGCAGGAGCTCGTGGACGGGCGCCGCGCCTTTGAGGCGGCGTGGCGGGTGGCGCTGCGCGCGCGCCTCAGCACGCAGCCCGAGCTGCGCCGCGGCGTGGAGCAGTGGCTGCGCTACAGCGGCGACCTCGGCAAGCTGCAGGGGCTCCTCTACAACGCCCACAAGGCGGGCTACGAGGAGCTCGCGCGCCCCACGCAGCACGAGCTCACGCAGGTGATGGAGCGCCTCGCGCGCCGCTGGGACCACGCGGCGCTCCTGTCTTGCTATGAGCGCGCCGCCATCGTCTCCGCCGCCCTCGAGGGCGCGCGGGAGGTGCTCCGGCGCGCCGATGAGGTGATGCGCGAGCGCCTTCCGCTCTCTGAGAAGGCGCGGCAGCTCCTCAAGCTCGAGCTCGACGCCCTGATCACCCCGCACAGGAGCAGCAGCAAAAAGAAGCTCGCCTTCCCCGGCGCGCTCCCCGAGGAGGCGCGCGACGTCCTCTACCTCCTCACGCAGCTCCGCCTGATCGCCGAGATGGAGGACGCGGTGGAGCGGCAGGTAGTGGAGCTGTTGCTGCCCCCCGTGAGCGCGGCGCTCACCGAGCGCAAGCGCAGCGCCGGGGAGGTGGACTACGACGACCTGCTCCGCTGCGTGTGGCGCGCCCTGCGCAGCCCGCAGGGGCCGAGTCTAGCGCAGACGCTGCGCGAGCGCTTCCGCTACGCCCTCATCGACGAGTTTCAGGACACGGACCCGCTGCAGTGGAAGATCTTTAAGCGGATTTTCGTGGACGGCCCCGCGGGTGGGCGCGGGCTCTACATCATCGGCGACCCCAAGCAGGCCATCTACACGTTCCGCGGCGCCGACGTGCACACCTACATCCACGCCCGCTTTGAGCTCACGCAGGCCGGGGCGCCGCGCGTGCTCCTGCGCAAGAACTACCGCTCGAGTCCTCGGCTGGTGGACGCGGTGAACGCCATCTTGGACCAGGGGGGGGCGGCGCCCATCTTCACGGGGGCGATTCGCTACGACGAGCCCGTGGAGTGCGGGCGCGGCGCCCTGCGCGTCCTCGACGCGCGCGGGGAGGAGGTGGCGCCGGTGACGCTCTGGAAGCACCACCCGCCGCCGTCGCCGCAGGGCAAGAACTCCGTCTCAAAGCGCCTCCTCAAGATCACGTTCTGCGAGCACCTCGCGCAGCACGTGCACAGGCTGCTCACCGAGGACTCAAGGGCGCTCTACATCGAAGAGGGCGGGGCGGTCGCGCGCCGCGTCAACGCCAGCGACGTGCTGATCTTGGTGCGCGACAACCGCGAGGCGTTTGAGGTGGCCAGCGCCCTGCGCTCCTATGAGGTGCCCTTCACGCTCTACAAGCCCGAGGGGCTGCTGCAGGGGGCGGAGGCGCGCGAGGTGCATACGCTCCTGCAGGCGGTGGTGGACCCCCACGACCGCGGCGCGCGCCTGCGCGCCTTCACCACGCCCTTTTTCGGCGTCCCGTGGCAGGAGGTCTACCACTACTCGTCGCTGCCCCCGGGGCACCACCGCCTCGAGCGCCTCCTCGACTGGCACCAGCTCGCGGCGCAGGGGCGCTACGGCACGCTGTTCTACCAGCTGCTCCACCACAGCGGCCTCAGCGAGCGTGAGCTGTTTTTCGCAGAGAGCGAGCGCGAGCTCACCAACTACCAGCACATCTTTGAGATTCTGCTCGGCGTCACCGCCCAGCACAAGTGCACCCCGCGCGAGCTGTGCGCCCTGCTCGGCCGCTACCTAGAGGGGCTCGAGGCGCCCCCCGGCAGCGAGGACAATATCCACCGCCTCTACAGCGACCGCCAGCTGGTGCAGGTGATGACCATCCACAAGAGCAAGGGGCTCGAGGCGCCGGTCATCTACCTCTACGGTGGCTTTGGGCGCCCCCCTGACGCCATCGTCAACCTCGTGCACGACGATGAGCTGGGGCGGCGCGTGATCGTGGGGGCGACGGCGCGCAGCGCGGTGAAAGAGCGCCTGCAGCTCGAGCAGCGCCAAGAGGACCAGCGTCTGCTCTATGTGGCGCTGACCCGCGCGCAGGTGAAGCTGTTTATCCCCTTTGTCCACACGAGCCGCGCCCTCCCCGGCACCTACGAGCCCCTCAAGGAGCGCCTGCGGGCGATGTTTGGGGGGGAGCGCGAGGGCGACGAGGGGCTCGAGCGCTGGCCGGGGCTGTTCGCCGTGGAGGAGGTGGGCGCCGAGCGCTCCCGCGTCTACGCGCCCCCCACCGATAAGACCTTCACGGAGTGGGCGCCCCCGGCGGAGCTGTTGGCGGTGCCCGACCTGCGGGCGGAGCGCGAGCGCCTCCTGCGAGCGCAGCGTCCGCTGGAGGTGACGAGCTACACGCGCATGAAGCAGGCGAGCGGGCTGGGGAGTCTGTGGGCGCTGCGGGGGGGAGGGCGCGGGGGCCGAGCGCTCGACCTGGAGCTCGGCGGGCTCGGCGGGCTCGGCGGGCTCGGCGGGCTCGGCGAGCTCGGCGGGCTCGGCGGGCTCGACATTGAGGGCGACGCGGGGGGCGGGGCGGACGTGGACGCGCTGGTGGAGCCGCTGCCGCGCGCGCGCCTCGGGGAGCAAGGCGAGGGGGCGGTAGAGGGCGCGGGCGAGGGCGGCGAGGGCGGCGAGGGCGGCGAGGGCGCGGAGGCGCTGCCGGGGGGGCGCCACGTGGGGCGCTGCCTGCACGAGGTGATCGAGGAGGTGCGCTTCAAGACGCTCGAGCGGGCCAAGACGGCGGAGGAGTGGGCGGCGCGCCCGGAGGTGCGCGAGGCGTGCGAGGGGGTGATGCGCCGCCACGGGGTGGAGGCGCGCTGGCTTGAGGCGGTGGCGGCGTTGGTCTTTGGCGCCCTCAAGACCCCGCTTGTCCTCCCCGGCGGGCGCCGCCTGCCGCCCCTGTGCGCGCCGCGGCACGTCATCGAGATGGAGTTCATGTTCCCGATCCCGGAGGCGTCCCACCCCCCCCTCGGCGCCCCCCCCCCCCCCCCCCCCCCCCGCGGCCCCCCCCCCCCCCCCCCCCGCGGCGAGCCCCTCCCGCCGCGCTGGCGCGTGGAGCGCGGGTTCGTCAAGGGCTTCATCGACTACCTCTTTGAGCACGAGGGGCGCGTCTATTTCGCCGACTGGAAGAGCGACCTGTGCGCGCGCTATGAGGGGGACGCCCTCGTGAGGCACGTGGAGGAGCACTATCTCCTCCAGGCGCAGCTCTACACCCTCGGCGTGGTCCGCTGGCTCAAGATTCGGGACGAGGGGGACTACGAGCGCCGCTTCGGCGGCCTCCTCTACCTCTTCCTCCGCGCCTTCACCCCGCCGAGCGCCCCGCCGAGCGCCCCGCCGAGCGCCCCGCCGAGCGCCGCGCCGGACGCCACACCGGGCCTTTATTTCGCCCGTCCCTCGTGGGCCGAGGTGCAGGCCTACGAGGAGCTCCTCAGCGCCGCGCTGCCCCCCCGGAGCGCCTAGCGCGCCGCCGCTCAGGGGGCGCGCCGCCGCTCAGGCGTCGCCCTGCGCCTCTAGGGACGCCGCCTCGCGCCGCGCTAGGCGCCAGCCCACCACGCCGCTCAGCGCGAGCGACGCGAGCAGCGTGATGAGGAGACTCTGGGTGCTCGGGGCCGCCGCCTTGATGATGGTGGCGGGGGTGGCGCTCTTCTGCGCGTAGGCGATCGCGAGGAACAGGACGCCGAGGTACCAAGAGCGCCTGTAGTAGTCGCGGGCGACGCTGGTGGGGGCGAAGGCGGAGAGGGCGTAGACGCCGATGAACAGCCCGAGGCAGGAGGCGGCGAGGTAGGTGAGGAGCGTGGGCATGGAGGAGTCCTAGAGGGTGGGGGGCGATGTGGGCGCCGCGTGTGATGTGTACTGGTTTTCTGAGGTCTTGTCACCTCACCTGTCTTGTCGCCTCACCTGTCTTGTCGCCTCACCTGTGGTGCCCCAAAAGCGCACACCCCGCCCCCTCCCGCGTGAACGCGCGATCACATCGCCGCGACAGCGCGCCCCCCGCCCGCCTCCCCATCCCCTCACATCAGCGCCCGCTGTGCGCACATTATCGCCACAAGTGACTAGAATTCAAACACCTTTGTTGTTATACACGCCCCCAGCGCCTCAGAACGGCACGCCCCTTGCTCTCTAACGGCGCACCCTCCCCCCTCCTCGGAGCCTCCCCATGACCCAGCACAAGACCCCCAGCGCTCAGCGCCTCCTCACCCTCGCCCTCGCCCTCACCCTCCCTGCCCTCAGCGCCGCCCACGCCGCCGCGCAGGAGTGCGCGCAGGACGCCGACTGCGCCAGCGGCGACCGCTGCGAGTTCGTTGTCTCCAGGGGCGCCTGCGGCGTGGACGACCAAGGCACCGTCACCTGCGAGGAGCCTGATGAGACCCCCCTCGGCTTCTGCTACACGCCGCCCACCCCCTGCATGTCGGACGCCGAGTGTGGCCCCTTCACCGAGTGCCTCCTCGGCCTCATCGGCGGGGACGTCACCGTGAGCGTGGACTGCGCGGAGGGCGACGAGGGCTGCGGCGCTCTTGAGGCGCCCGCCCCCGAGGCGCCCCCCGCCGAGGGCTACTGCGCCCCCCGCCAGACCTCCTGCGCCGCCAACAGTGACTGCCCCAGCGACTTTCACTGCGAGATCTTCACCTACGAGGTCGGCTGCGAGCGCCCCGCCGCCCCCTGCGCGGAGGGCGAGGACTGCCCCGAGCAGCCCCCCGTCGACGACTGCGCCGACCTCGAGCCCGTCACCGAGGGCATCTGCCTGCCCAACGAGATCGACTGCGCGGGCGGCGCCGCCTGCCCCGCCGACTGGCGCTGCGTGGAGATCGAGTCGGTCAGCTGCTCAGGCGGCGCCATCGAGGGCGGCGCGCCGCGCGACTCCGCGCCGCAGCCCTCTGAGGGCGGCGCGGGCAGCGCGGAGGGCGGCGCCCCCGAGGCCCCGCTCCCCACAGAGGAGTGCGTGAGCGCCACGCGCTCCCTCTGCGTCCCCGAGGGCTGGGAGCAGGGCGTCGGCTTCGCCAACGCCCCCGGCGGCGTGGAGAGCCAGGGCGCCCTCGGCGACCTCGCCGGGCAGCCCGGCGAGGCGTTCGAGAGCGAGGAGGGCACTCCGAGGGCCTCCGGGGCCAGAGACGCCAACGCCGCTAGCGACGTGGAGGAGGGCGGCTGTGACGCGGCGGGCGGGCGCGGCGCGTCCCACCTGTCCCTCATCGCCCTCGCCCTCGCCGGCCTCGCCGCCCTCCGCCGCCGCGCGCGCCTGGAGCGCTGAGCGGGGCGCTCGCCCTCGCAGGTGGCGCGTCTCGCAGGTGACGCGTCTCGCAGGTGGCTAGTCCTCGCAGGTGTTCGTCTGATCGCAGGGGCGCACCTCCCACCGCGCGCCCCCCGACTGCACATAGCGCGAGAGCACCCCAAAGAGGAAGTAGCCCACGTCGAACCGCCCCTCGTGCGCCCCCGCGCACCCCTCTAGGCACGCGGCGTCCTCTGGCGCGCAGGCGGCGCGGCAGCGCTCGATGTAGAGGTCGGCGTCGCCGCCGGGGAAGTTGAAGCCGTGCTGCCCCTCGGGAAGCGTGTAGGGGAAGATGGCCCCCGAGGCGCCCCCGAGGCGGTCTGGTCGGTCGAGGCCCGCGCGGAGGGGGTTGCGCAGGCGCGGCACCCCCCGCGCCGTCCACAGGTCTTCGCCGCCGCTAAAGAGCTCGATGTCCATGTGCACGGGCTCGCCGTTGGCGTCGCGGTGGCGCCCGAGGCGGTGGACGGCCTCGGCGCTGTAGGTCTCGAGGAGCACCTGGTTGGCCGTGCGCCCCCCCTGCTCTGGGATAGCGCGCTCGTAGTCGATGAGTCCCATCGCGCGCCCGAGCGTGAGCCCCGAGTTCGCCGGCACGTTCATGTCGCCCATCGTGGTCACCACCAACATGTGCGCCCCCGTCCGCTCCCCCGTGCCGTAGGTGAGCGGCTCGAGCTGCGCGTGACGGGCGTAGGAGGCGGGGTCGCCGCCGTCGAGCACCACCTGCCCGATCCCGAGGAAGCGGCGCATGCCGGGCGAGGCGCGGCGCTCCCCAAAGCCCTCTGCGAGCGCCACCAGCGGCGCCCCCGCCCGGTGCGTGTGCCCCAGGAAGCGCGCCTCCGACTCAAACGCGTCGAGCGTCGCGAGCGGCTCCGGCGCCCCCGCCCGCAGCGCGCACCCCTCCCCGCCGGCGAGCTGCGGGCCGCGGTAGGCGCGCAGGCGCACTCGGTCGCCGCGGTCGCTCTCCATGTGCGCGCGGAACACCCCGCCCTCCTGCACGTAGGCGCAGCCGCGCTGCCCGCTCGTGAGGTTCTCCACCACCACCGTGTCGAGCGGGCTGAGCGCCGGCCACGCGCCGAGGTCCACGCGCCCGGCCCTCTTGAGGTCGGTGGCGAGGCTGTAGACGCGCGTGCCGCCGTCGCGCGGCTCGCCGAGCCACGCGGGGCCCATCACGCGCAGAATCACCGCCTCCCGCACGCCTCCCTGCAGCGACCGCACCCCCACGTCCCCCAGCCCGCCGCCCCCCGAGATGGGCACCGCCACCTTGACGCTCGGCTCAAGGGAGGCGAGCAGCGCCGAGGTGATGCCGCCGAGGGAGCCGCCGAGGGCGCTGAAGCGCGCGTCGGGGGGCACGTCCACCCGCCCGTCGGCGTCAAAGTCCCCCGCCAGCTCCGGGCGCCCGTCGCCGTTGAGGTCAAAGGGCCACAGGCGCGCGCCGTCAAAGCTCTTAAAGACGCGAATCAGCTGCATCGAGTCGAGCACGCACTGCCGCACCACGTCGCGCGTGTGGAACACGTACGACGTCCAGAAGTCCGCCCCCGAGTCCCCGCGCCCGTCAAAGTTGAGGTCGCGCGACCGGCCGCGCGTGGCGGCGTTGAAGAAGGGCGTGAGGCCAAAGGCGGAGGTGAGGCGGGTGGCGAGGTCGCGCTCGCTTTCGCTCAGCTCGAGGCCGTGCGAGGGGCAGTCGATGGCCAGCACCGCGATCCCGCGCTGCGCGAAATAGCCCGCGAACGCCAGCGCCTCAAAGCGGTTGCTGCCGTAGCCGTGCCCCAGGACCGCCACGTTGAGCGGCCCGGCGGGGCGCACGTCCGCGCGGGGCATCATCAGCCAAAACCACACCTCCTCCGGCGTCGCCTCCGCGCGGCGCAGACTCAGGTCCGCCGGCCACGACTGCTCATTCAAAGGCTGCCAGCGCGCCGGGTTGAGCTCATCGGGCTCGCAGCGCTCAGGCGCCGCGCAGGGGCGCACCCAGCCGCCGTCCGCGTCCCGCGTCGCCTCCGCGCCGCGCGCCACATCCGGCGCTGGGGGCGCGAGCGCTTCGGCGGCGCTCTGCCCCTCAAAGCGCGGCGGGGCGCAGGTGACCAGCGCGTCGCAGCCCGCCACCCGCGCGAGGCAGGCGCCGTAGGAGGGGGGCAGGGCGGCGCACGCCGCCTCGCAGCCCTCCCCGAGCCCGGCGTAGTCTAGGTCCTCGGCGGCGCACGCTCGGAGCGCCACGCAGCGCGCCGCGCAGCCCTCGCCCGCGCCCTGCGCCTCGGGCGCGCGCCCCTCGCGGCTGTAGAGCTGCGGCGACGTGAAGCTGCCCACCACGTGATAGTCGATGTACTGCTGCGCGTCGAACTGCGCCTTAAAGGACTGCGAGTCCGCCGACTGCCCGAGCAGGTTGGAGGCGATCAGCGAGAAGGCGTCCGTCCAGTCGGCGGTGTACATGACGAACGGGTTGTCCACGTCGGCGAAACGCGGCGACGAGGTGTCGCGCAGGCGCGCCACGCGGCGCACGTCGGCGGGGAACTCCGCGGCCAGGTGCGCTTGCGGCCCGAGGCCATAGAGCCCGTCGCGCGCCGCGCGCCACTCGCTCGACAGGGACTGCGTGGTGAAGGTGAAGGCGAACGCCACGTCGTCGGCGCCGAGGGGGGCGGGCAGGGCGCGCGCCACGTCGCGGAGCGCCTCGCGCTGACTCAGGTGAAAGGGCGCGTCGAACGGCGAGCCCACGGGCGCGCCCTCGGGGTCGGTGAGGCGCTTGGTCACCACCACCGCGTAGGTGCTCCGCTCGCGCAGCGGCACGAGGGGGCGGAGGATGAGCGTGTTCGTCTCGCGCTCATAGAACGTCATGAGCGCGTCCGCCCGCCCGGCGAGGTCGTCGCGCGCGGGGCTCGCCAGCTCGCCGCGGGCGTCGCAGGGGAGGTCCTTGGCCTTGTCGAGGCCGCAGGGGAGGTAGTTGGGGCGGTCGAGCACGCCGTCAGCGTCGAGGTCCTCGCCGAGGTCGAGCTCGCCGTCACCGTCGACGTCCTCGTCGAGCTCATCGAAGTTGAGCGACAGCGTCCAGCCGCGCGGGTCGTGCTCCCAGTAGCCCCCCGTGTCCTCGAGGATCACCGGGTAGTTGCCCTCGCCCACGTCGAGGCGCTCGAGCTGCCCGTGCCGCTCGCCCGGCGTCACGTTCACCAAGAACACCACGTCGTTCTCCACCCGATAGTCGGCGTCGCGGTGCCCGGCGAGCAGGCTGGCGACGTCGATGAGCCCCGTGAACGGAATCGTGATGGGCTGATTCACCCCCCATCCGTCCAGCTGGTCGATCTTGGCGCGCACGCGCGACTCGAGGTACGTGGGCGCGATCATCGAGGCGTTGAGGCGGCGCTGCGTGGGCGAGGAGGGGTCAAAGCGCGTGGCGAGGTCGTTGGGGAGCGGAATCTCCGGCAGCGGCCTGTGGAGGAAGTCCATCTTGACGCGCACGGGCGCGCCCTCCTCCCGCGGCGCGAGCTCGAGGTGCGAGAGGCAGCCCGTCGCCCAGCAGAGCGCTGAGCTGAGGGCGGCTAGGAGGGACGAGGCGCGGGACGAGGCGCGGGACGAGGCGCGGGACGAGGGCGCGCGGCGTTGGCGCGAGGGGGGGAGGGGCGGCTGTGGCACGATGAGCGGGGCCTGTGCTGGTGGGGGTGAGGGGGGCGCGGGTGGCGGGCGGCGGGCGGCGGGCGGCGGGCGGCGGGCGGCGCTCAGTCAGCTAGGAGCGCGCCCTCAGCGTGTCCTCAGCGCGCCCTCAGCCCTGATCGCGGAGCTCGCGGCGCGAGCTCTTCTCCTTCTCGTCCTCGCGGCGATCCCAGCTCTTCTTACCACGCCCGACGCCGATCTTCAGCTTCACCCACGCCCCGCTGAAGTAGAGCGAAATGGCGAACGCCGTGAAGCCCTGCTGACTGGTCTTGCGCTTGATCTTGGCGATCTCGCGTGCGCTCAGCAGGAGCTTGCGCTTGCGGTTGGGCTCGTGATTCTCGCGATTCCCGTGCGAGTACGGCGGGATGTGCGTGCGCATCAGCCACGCCTCATCGTCCTTGATCTCCACGAAACCGTCGTGAATCACGGCCCCGCCCGCGCGCAGACTCTTGACCTCCGTGCCCGTGAGCACTAGGCCCGCCTCATAGGAGTCCTCGACGGTGTAGTCGAACGTCGCGCGGCGGTTAGTGGAGATGACGCGCCCCTCGGCGCCGCCTTTCTTTTTGCTCATGTGGACGCACTCCTGTCGCTGGCGCGCGATGTGTGAGAATCAAAAACAGGCTGTGAGCACTCTGAGAATAAAAAATCGGGGGGAGACCTGAGCCGCCCTTAAGCCGAGTCCTGTCACCCTCCCGCGTCGCCGCGAGGAGGGGGGTGATCATTCATCTTAGTCCAGCATCGCTGCTGGCTCGAGCGGGACCGTGGGGGTGCTAGGCGGGCACCTAGGTGAGTCGGAGCTCACTCCCCCAACACCCTTGCTTCAGGTGGGGTTTACCATGCGAGGCGTGTCACCACGCCCCCGGTGCGCTCTTACCGCACCCTTTCACCTTGACCGCGCCCCGAGGGGCGCGGCTGTTTGCTTTCTGTGGCACTTTCCTTCGAGTCGCCTCGACTGGCCGTTAGCCAGCACCTCGCCCTGTGAAGCTCGGACTTTCCTCTAGCGTAGCGCGCCAGCGATCACCTCTGCGGCTCAGGCTCCTCCCCGAACTGCTGCGGCGTCCCCCGCCTCGGCGTCCCCCGGCGTCGCGGAGGGCGGCGCGCTGAGGGAGAGGGTGAGGGGGACAATGTAGGAGGAGCAGTGCGGGCACATGGAGGAGAGGTCCTCCTTGGGCACCAGCGCCTCGCGCGTCTCCTTGTTGGCGTACAGCTCATTCTTGCAGTTGCTGCACGCCGGAATCATCTCAATCTCCCCGCGCACCTCCATGGCGACGCGCTCCTCCTCGCTGACGAGCAAGGGGTCCACCTCCATCTTCACGAACTCCACGCTCCCGAACGGCACGAGCACGCGCTGACAGGAGGGGCAGCGGCACAGCTCTTCAAAGCGGCGGACGCGCTGGCGGAGCGAGGCGGGGATCGTCACCTGGCACGCCGAGCATGAGCTCTCGCGTGTGGGGAACGACTTGGAGTCCTTGGCCGGGAAGGTGCGCTCAAAGATATACGCCACCGCCCTGCGGTCACGGGTGGCGGCGAGGCGGTCAAAGGTGCGCAGGAGGGGGGGCGGCAGCTGCGCCTTGAGCGCCGACTGCAGGTCCACCTTCGCCTGCTCCTTGCTCTCCTCCGCGCGCACCTCCATCATCTGCAGCGCCTCCACCTTGTCCATGCGGCGGCGGAGGTCGTCGAGGCGGTCGCGCTTCTCTTGGAAGAAGTGCACGAAGCCCTCGGGGTTGATGGTGCAGTCGGCCTTGAAGCGCGGGCACACGGGCGCCTTGGAGTTGGGCAGGTCGCCCTCCACCGACAGCGGCAGCGCCGGGGCGAGGCGCGCGCGCAGGTCATCGAGCTCGAGCTCCGCGCAGGCGCGCAGGAGCCCCTCATAGTCCTTGGGGCGCGGCTCCTCGCCGAGGCGGGTGAACGAGCGCGCCGAGGCGTTAAAGCGCTCCTCGATGTAGCGCACGCGCTCGCGCGCCGCCCGGCGCTCCTCCTGCGTGTGGTGCTTGGCGTTGATGACCGCCTGGTCCTCCTCGGTGAGCTCGTCAAAGGCGCTCTCGGTGAGCGAGCGGCACTCCGCCTCCGAGAGCTTGAGCAGCTGGTTGTAGCGCGCCACGCCGCCGACCCGCTTGAGCTGGTCTGCCACGCGCAGGCACAGCCCCGCCAGGTAGGGCCCGAGCTCCTCGTCGCTCACCCCGGGGAGAGGGAAGCCGGCGAACGACATCTGCAGCTCGCGCTCCATGTCCATCAGCGCCAGCACGCTCTTCTCGGAGGACGCCGCCTCGCGCTCGGCGCGGGTCGCGCGCTCCTGCGCGTCTCGGGGCACGTCGGTGCCGTCGAGGGCGGCCTTGAGGAACGTGGGGTGGCGCAGCGGCTCGCCGATCTGCCACAGGAGCTGGTTGAGCTCCTTGAACTTCACGTGCAGCGCGTTCTGGTAGTTGGTCAGCTGGCGGTCGAGGCGCACCTCGAGGCGATAGTCGATGCGCGACATCACCTTGCCCTGCTTGTGGCGCACATCGAAGATGTTCTGCGAGAGCACATAAATCTCGCGCGTCACCTGCTGCTTGAGCTTCACCGCCTCGTCGAGCGCGGCGCTCTGCCGCTTGAGGAGCTCCTCGAGCCGCTTGAAGTCGCTCTCGTTCTGCGCGCAGAGCTGGCGGTGCTCGTCGCGCTTCTTGTCGGTCGACATCAGCTGGTCGTTGAGGACCTGGAGCTGGTACAGCATTGAAAGCGTCGTTTTCACGCTCTCTCCTCGAGTTGATCTGGAGTGTGAAGACTGGGCCCACCAGGGATTGAACCTGGGACCGACCGGTTATGAGCCGGCTGCTCTGACCACTGAGCTATAGGCCCGTCGGGGAGCACATCTATATGCTTCCCCACCTCCAAGCGCAAGGACAATCGTCGCGCAAGGAGCACCGCCCCCCCCAACAGGTACGCAAAACCGCGTCTAAAACAGCAGGTCGCTAGTCCTTGGCGTAGTCCTCCAGGCGCTTGAGGCGAGAGGGGTGGCGGAGCTTGCGGAGCGCCTTGGCCTCGATCTGGCGGATGCGCTCGCGCGTGACGGCGAAGTCCTGCCCCACCTCCTCGAGGGTGTGGTCGGAGCGCTCGTTGATGCCAAAGCGCATGCGGATCACCTTCTCCTCACGCGGGGTGAGGGTGTGGAGGACGAGGCGCGTCTCCTCCTGCTCCGCCTCGCGGATCAGCGCGTCGCTGGGGCTCTCCATGCTCTCGTCCTTGATGAAATCGCCGAGGTGGCTGTCCTCCTCCTCGCCGATGGGCGTCTCGAGGGAGATGGGCTCCTTGGCGATCTTGAGGACGCGCTTGACCTTGTCGGCGGGCATGCTCATCTCCACGGCGAGCTCGTCGGCGGTGGGCTCGCGCCCGTGCTGCTGCGCGAAGAGGCGGGTGTGGCGCACGAGCTTGTTGATGGTCTCGATCATGTGCACGGGGATTCGAATCGTGCGCGCCTGGTCCGCGATCGCGCGCGTGATCGCCTGGCGAATCCACCAGGTGGCGTAGGTGCTGAACTTGTAGCCGCGGCGGTACTCGAACTTGTCCACGGCCTTCATCAGGCCGATGTTGCCCTCCTGGATCAGGTCGAGGAACTGCAGGTTGCGGTTGGTGTACTTCTTAGCGATGCTCACCACCAAACGCAAGTTCGCCTCCACCAGCTCCGTTTTCGCCCGCTCCGCGCGCCGCTCAAAGGTCTGAAGGCGCTGGCAGATCTGCGCGAGCTCCGAGAGGGTGCAGCTGCTCTTGAGGCGGATGAGGTCGAGGCGGCGCTTGAGGCGGCGGACCTGCTCGGCGAGGCGGATGAGGACGCGCGCGTCGCGCTCGTGGTAGCGCTTGAGAATCGCCCGCGCGTCGGCGTCCGACGGGGCCCGCCGCAGGAGGCGCGCGTCGGCCAAGAGGCGCTGCTCGTCGGGGGCGCCCACCTGGCGCACGATGCGCTTGATGTCGCGCTCGGCGTCGTGGCCCTTCTGGTTGAGCTCCTTGAGGCGCGCGCCCACGCGATCGGTGACGCGCTTGACGAAGTTGAGCTCCTTGAGGCGCTCGGCGGCGCTGAGGGTGATGTTGTGGTTGCGGGTGACGAGGCGCTTGCGGTAGGCGGGGCTGAGGGGCTCAAGGGAGGCGAGGCGCTCGCAGTTCTTGCGTCGCTCGCGGGCGTCGCGCTTGAGGTCCGCGAGGAGCTGCTTGAGCTGCGCGCTGCGCTCCTCCACGCTGGGCGGCTCGCGGTCGCCGTCGCCCCCGCCGCCGAGGTCCTGGTCGCGGTCGCCGGCGGCGAGGTCCTGGTCGCGGTCGCCAAACTCGCCGTCGTCCTGCGCGGCGCCCGCCGCCCTCAGCTCTTCGTCTTCTTCGTCGGGGGCCCCGGGGAAGTCCGGCTCCTCCTCGCGCACCTCAAAGACGTCCTTGAAGCGCGCGCCGCCCTCATCCACGCGGGTGATGTACTCGAGGGCGATCTCGAGGCTCAGGTGGCTCTCGAGCGCCACGCGCCGGTACTCGTGCTGCCCGAGCTCGATGCGCTTGGCGATGCGCTGCTCGCCGTCGCGGTCGAGCAGGTCCACGTCGCCCATCTTGTGGAGGTACACGCGCACGGGGTCATACATGCGCCCATAGACGTCATTGTAGTCGTCCTCGCGCGTGACGCGCGCCTCTGGGGCGAAACTCGTCTTCTCCTCGGCGGGCTCCTCGCGACTCTCGAGGACGCGCACGCCCATCTCCTTGAGCGTCATCATAAAGTCTTCGTAGTGCCTGTGGGCGGAGTCGTCGCTCACGGCCTCGGTCACCTCCTCGGAGGTCATATAGCCGCGCTGCTGTGCGAGGTTGAGCGCCTCGCGCATCTTGTCACGATTCACGGGTCGCTGTGGTCGCGTGCTCATCTGTGCTCTCCCTCTGCGCGCTCCGAGTGGGGGGGCGCGCTCGACGAGGCGTGGGCGTGGAGGGGCGCCGCCGGGGGGGGGCGCCGGAAGGAGTTGAGGGCGTGGTTGGCGCGCTCCACGGCGGCGCGCGCCGCCTCGAGGACGGGCGCGGCGGCGGCGGCGGGGGAGCGCGCGAGGGCGTTAAAGGCGTCGAGGGCGCGCTTAAAGTCGTCGGCGAGCCGGCGCTCGCGCATCTTGCGTAGCCCGCTGAGGAGCTGGCGCTCCTGGTCGCCGCTCAGCTGGGCGAGCGGGCGGGCGGCGAGGCAGTCCTGCAGCTCCGCGGCGAGCAGCGCCTGCGCCCCGCCGGCGCGCATGGCGCCCTCGAGGAGCCCCTCGTCGCCCACGTAGCCCGTCTGGCCATAGACGCGGTGCAGGGCGCGCACGAACTCAGCGGCGAGGGGCTGCGAGAGCTCCTCGAGCCCCCCCTGCTCGATAAAGGGCGACAGCAGGCGCGGCTGGTAGTAGAGGAGGCTGATCGCCTCCCGCTCAAACCCCACCAAGAGTCGCGGCCTGACGCCCACGTCGACGCGGGTGAAGGGCGCGGGCGCCGAGGGGGCGTTGATCTCGATCTGCCCGAGGGCGCTCACGGGGCGGGGGCGATGGAGGCCTAGGCGGCGGAGCTCGAGCGTCTTGTACTTCTCCGCCTCCTCCACCCACCACTGCGCCGGCCCCTCGTCCTCATCCCGCCACCGCCCCTCGCGGCGGTCGCGCCCCCCCTGCGCGCGCCCCCCCCCGGCCCGCCCCAGCCCCCGAGCCCGCCCG
Organism: Deltaproteobacteria bacterium; assembly: GCA_016874875.1. Taxonomy (GTDB): domain Bacteria; phylum Myxococcota_A; class Bradymonadia; order UBA7976; family VGTA01; genus VGTA01. The sequence continues at coordinate 20,904 of VGTA01000005.1, forward strand.
TCGCCGCTGGAGAGGTCGCCGCTGGAGAGGTCGCCGCTGAGGAGGTC
>VGTA01000006.1 GCA_016874875.1 Deltaproteobacteria bacterium
GCGGGGGGGCGCGACTGGCTCGGCCTCAAGGACGGCGCGAGCGCCCGCACGCCCCTCGTGCTCTGGACCCTCGACGCCGCCCGCCACGCTCGCTACCGCGAGCAGTTTTTGGCGCTCTGGGCGCGCCTCTAGCGCTCGCGCCTAGCGCCCGCCCCTCACCCCACCACGCGCCCCACGCAGCGCCCAAACCCCACCCGCCGGGCCCCCGCGCGCTCACACCAGCCCTCCAGCGTCACCTCATCGCCATCGAGCAAGAAGCGGCGCTGCTCCCCCGTGGCCTCCACCGCGATGGGGGTGCGGCTCGTGGTGGGGAGGGGGCTGCCCACCGCGCCGTCCCACGTGAGCTCGAGCAGGCAGCCGCGCGCCTCGCGCGTGGGCCCCGACACGGTCCCGGAGCCGAGCAGGTCCCCGGGGCGGAGGTCGCAGCCGCTGGAGGTGTGGTGCGCCGCCATCTGCGCGAAAGACCAGTACATGAGCCGGAAGTCCGCCTCGCTGAGTCGCTGCGCCGGGGCGCCCGCCTCGCGCGAGCGGGCGGTGCTCAGGGTCACGCGCAGGCGCGCCGCCACGCCGCCCGCCCGCGCGTCGAGCTCGCCGCGGAGGTGGGGCAGGGGGGCGGGGTCGCCCGCGGGGCGCGCCTCGAGGGGGGCGCGGAAGGGGGCGAGCGCCTCCATGGTGACCACGTAGGGGCTGATGGTGGTGAGGAAGTTCTTGGCGAGGAAGGGGCCGAGGGGCTGGTACTCCCACCGCTGCAGGTCGCGCGCGGACCAGTCGTTGAGCAGGCAGAGCCCAAAGAGCGCCTCCTCGGCGCCCTCTAGCGTGAGCGGCGCGCCGAGGTCGTTGCCGCGCCCGATCACCGCCCCCACCTCGAGCTCGTAGTCGAGCATCTGGCACGGGCCGAACGACGGCGCCTCCCCCTCGGCGGCGGGGGCGCGCTGGCCGCTCGGGCGCCGGACGGGCTCGCCGGAGGCGCGCACGCTCGACGCGCGCCCGTGGTAGCCCACCGGCAGCCACTTGTAGTTGGGCATCAGCGGCTGCTCGGGGCGCAGCATCATCCCCACGTGGGTGGCGTGGTGCACGGAGGCGTAGAAGTCGGTGTAGTCGCCCACGCGGATCGGCGTGAGCAGCTCCCCCACCTCCCGCAGGTGCGCCCCCACCGCCGCCGCCGTCCCCGCCGAGGCGCGCGCGTCGAGCAGGTCGGCGAGGGCGGCGCGCAGGGCGCGGCGGCGGGCGGGGGGGAGGCTCAGCAGCGCGGGACTCAGGTGGTCGCCGGCGAAGAGCTCCTCCTCAAAGGGGCGCCCCGCCCCGTCGCGCAGCAGCCCCGCCGCCGCCACGGGCGCCACCGGCAGCAGGCGGTCGCCGATTCGCACGCACACCCGCGCCCCCTCCTCGGCGCGCAGCACGCACCAGGGCAGATTCTGAAGCGGGAAGTCGCCGGCGGGGTCGTTGGCGGAGGTCACCCAGCTCTGGCGGGCGGGGTCGTGGGTGTCGTCGAGGGCGGCGGGGTCGTAGCGCGTCATGGAGGCTCCTGCTGCTCTGAGGCGCCGCTCAGGCGATCGTGACCGAGGGGTCGAGGTACACGTCCTGCACGCTCTGCAGGAGCGTCACGCCCTCCGCGGTGGGGCGCTGGAACGCCTTACGCCCCAAGATGAGCCCCATCCCGCCGGCGCGCTTGTTGATGACGGCGGTCTTGACGGCGTCGCGGAGGTCGTCGTCGCCCTTGGACTCGCCCCCCGAGTTGATGAGCCCCACGCGCCCCATGTAGCAGTTGGCGAGCTGGTAGCGGCAGAGGTCGATGGGGTGGGGGCTCGTGAGGTCGCTGTAGACGCGCGGGTCCGTCTTGCCGTGCTTGAGCGCGGTGTAGCCCCCGTTGCCGAACGAGAGCTTCTGCTTGATGATGTCGGCCTTGATGGTCACGCCGAGGTGGTTGGCCTGCCCGGCGAGGTCGGTGGCGTCGTGGTAGTCCACGCCGTCCTTCTTGAAGCCGGGGTTGCGGAGGTAGCACCACAGCACCGTGTACATGCCGAGGCTGTGCGCCGCCTCAAACGCCTCGGAGACCTCCACGAGCTGACGGCGGCTCTCGGGGCTCCCAAAGTAGACGGTGGCGCCCACGCCCGTGGCGCCCATGTCGTGGGCCTGGCGGACGCGCGCGAACATCACCTGGTCGTGCTGGTTGGGGTACGACAGCAGCTCGTTGTGGTTGAGCTTGACGATGTAGGGGATGCGGTGCGCCCACTTGCGCGCCGTGATGGCCAAGACGCCGAGCGTGGACGCCACCGCGTTGCACCCCGCCTCGTGGGCGAGCTCCACGATGGCCTCTGGGTCAAAGTAGGAGGGGTTCTTGGCGAAAGAGGCGCCCGCCGCGTGCTCGATGCCCTGGTCCACGGGGAAGATCGACGTGTAGCCCGTCCCCGCCAGCCGCCCGTGGCTGAGCATGCCGCGGAGGTTGCGGAGGGTCTGGATGGAGCGGTCGCTGTGGACCCACACCCGCTCGATGATGTCGGGGCCGGGGAGGTGCAGGCGCTCCTTGGGAATCGTGGCGCAGGAGTGGCTGAGGAGGGAATCGGCTTCGTCGCCGAGGAGCTCGTGGAGGGAGGGGCGCTGACTCATGAGGGGTGGACCTTGGGCGGAGGGGGAGGCGGGGGGGGGGCGCCCTGCGGGCGATCTGCGGGCGACCTGCGGGCGACCTGCGGGCGACCTGCGGGCGACCATGCCTTTAACAAGAAGCGCGGCGCGCTTCAAGCAGGCGGGCGCCCTCGCCGTCCCCTAGATTTATAGCTTATTCGCCTTGTGCGCCTCGCCGCCCTCATCAAAGATGCGCCCACAGCGCACCCACAGCGCACCCACAGCGCACCTACAGCGCACCCACAGCGCCCCCACAGATCACAGGAGACGCTCGCCATGATGGATATGATTTGGGAGGTCTTGGGCTTCGCCCTCAAGGCGGCGACGGTCGTCCTGGCCGCCCTCGTGGTCTTTCAGGCGGCGCGCGGCGAAGAGCGCGACGAGCCCGAGGAGGGGAGCGGGGTCCTGCGCGTGAAGAACCTCAACGACGAGGAGCGGGGCAAGGCGCGCGCCCTCAAGCTCCTGCTCCTGCCCGCCAGCGCCCGCCGCGACGCGCAGAAGGTCACCAAGCGCGACGCCAAGCGCGAGGCGCAACAGGAGCGCAAGGAGGTGAAGCGGACGCTCAAGGCGAAGGCGGTCGGCGGGACTCCAGAGGAGAGCCCCGCGGGCCCCGCGAGCCCCGCGAGCCCCGCGCCGGAAGAGCGCCTAGCGGAGCTAGACGGCGCGGAGGGCGCGGACGGCGCGGAGGGCGCGGAGGGCGCGGACGGCGCGGAGGGCGCGGACGGCGCGGGCGGCGCGGGCGGCGCGCAGCGCCCGCGCGCGCAGCGCCCGCGCGCGCAGCGCCCGCGACTCTTCGTCCTAGACTTTGAGGGCGACATCCAGGCCAGCGCCGTGGAGAGCCTGCGCCAGGAGGTGAGCGCCGTGCTCACCGCCCGCCGCCCCGGCGACCACGTGCTCGTGCGCCTCAAGAACGCCGGCGGCTACGTCCACACCCACGGCCTCGCCGCCTCGCAGCTCAAGCGCCTCAAGGAGCACAAGCTGCCCCTCTGGGTCACCGTCGACGAGATCGCCGCCAGCGGCGGCTACATGATGGCCTGCGTCGCCGACAAGATCTTCGCCGCGCCCTTCGCCCTCGTGGGGAGCATCGGCGTGGTGGCGCAGCTGCCCAACTTCCACCGCCTGCTCCAGCGCTTTGACGTGGACGTGGAGCTCCACACCGCCGGCAAATACAAGCGCACCCTCACCGCCATCGGCGAGAACACCCCCGAGGCGCGCGAGAAGTTCGTGGAGGAGCTGCAGGTGACCCACGCCCTCTTTAAGGAGTTCGTCTCCTCCGCCCGCCCCGCCCTCGACGTGGAGCGCGTCGCCACCGGCGAGACCTGGCTCGGCGCGCGCGCCCTGGAGGTGGGCTTGGTGGACGAGGTGTCCACGAGCGACGAGGTGATCCGCGCCGCCCTGCGCCGCTTTGAGGTCTTCTCGGTGCAGTACCGCGTCCACCGCCGCCTCGGCGCGCGCTTCTGGAGCGCCCTCCACGCCCTGGCGGGGGGGCGCCTGCCCCTGTAGCCCCTGTAGACTCGGCGCGCGTCTGTCTCCTGCGTCGAGTTGGATTTCATCAATGTGCATTATAGTGCACATAAAAATAAAGACCACATGCAACATAATGCGATTTGGCGCTTCCCTTTCGAGGAGCGCGCCCACTAGACTCCCCCCACAGACTCAAGCGCGCCGGCGGAGCGTCGCCCGGAGCGTCGCCCGGAGCGCCCCCCTCCGCGCCCACCGAGAGAGGCAGAGCCACAGATGAGCGACTACACAGACGTCAAGGTCAGCAGCTTTGAGAGCCACCCCGACCGCTACCGCCACTGGCGCCTAGAGGTAAGCGGCGACGTGGCGACGCTCAAGATGGACATCCAGGAGCGCGACGAGGGGCAGGCGGAGGACGAGGGCTACATCCGCAAGCTCAACAGCTACGACCTGTTCGTGGACATCGAGCTCAACGACGCGCTCAACCGCCTCTACTTTGAGCGCCCCGAGGTGCGCTGCCTCGTGGTGACCAGCGCCAAGGACCGCGTGTTCTGCGCTGGCGCCAACATCCCCATGCTGGCGTCGAGCCCGCACGCCTTTAAGGTGAACTTCTGCAAGTACACCAACGAGACGCGCCTCGCCCTCGAGGACATCAGCCTCACGGGGGGCCCCAAGACCCTCGCGGCGCTCAACGGCGTGGCGAGCGGCGGGGGCTACGAGCTGGCGCTGGCGTGCGACGAGATCATGCTCGTGGACGACCGCTCCTCGGCGGTGAGCCTGCCCGAGGTGCCGCTCCTCGGGGTGCTGCCGGGGACGGGGGGGCTCACCCGCGTGGTGGACAAGCGCAAGGTGCGCCGCGACCTCGCCGACTACTTCTCGAGCCTCGCTGAGGGCGTGCGCGGCAAGCGGGCGGTGGACTGGCGCCTCGTGGACTCCACGCACAAGCTCTCGGTGTTCCCGCAGCAGGTGGCGGCGCGCGCCCGCGCCCTCGCCGACGCGGTGGCGCCGGTGGTGGAGGGCGCGGGGCGCGGGGTGCGCTGGGCGCCCATCGCGGTGGAGGTGAGCGAGGCGGGGGACCGCGCCTACCCCAGCTTCGCTCACCCGCAGGTGCTCCTCCGCCTCAGCACCTCCCGCCGCGCCGCCACCCTCACCCTCCACGCCCCCGCGGACGGCGGGCCCACGACGGCGGAGGGGATCGAGGCGCTCGGGGCGGCGTGGTGGCCCCTCGCCACCTTCCGCGCCCTCGAGGACGCGCTCCTGCATCTGCGCTTCAACCACCTCGACGTGGGCACGCTGGTGTTTGAGACGCGCGGTGACCAAGAGGCGCTGATGGCGGTGGACGCGCAGCTCGAGGCGCACGCGGGCTCGTGGTTCGTGGCGCGCGCCCGCCACTATATCAAGCGCGTGCTCAAGCGCCTCGACGTGTCGAGCATGACCCTCCTCGCCGTGGTGGACGAGGGGAGCGCCTTCGCCGGCACGCTCTTTGAGCTCGTGGCGCTGGCGGACCGCTCGTTTATGCTCGACGACCCCAAGGCGGGGGCGCGGGTGCGCCTGAGCGCCATGAACTTTGGGCCCTTCCCCATGGGGAACGGGCTCACCCGCCTCGCCTGCCGCTTCCTCGGCGAGCCCGAGACGCTCGCGGCGGCGCGGGGGCGCGCGGGGGAGGCGCTCTCCACCGAGGACGCGCGCGACCTCGGGCTGGTGACCTTCACCCCCGACGACATCGACTGGGAGGACGAGGTGCGCCTCGCCCTCGAGGAGCGCTCGGGCTTCTCCCCCGACGCGCTCACGGGCATGGAGTCCAACCTGCGCTTCGCGGGCCCCGAGACGATGGAGACCAAGATCTTTGGGCGCCTCTCGGCGTGGCAGAACTGGATCTTCCAGCGCCCCAACGCCGTGGGCCCCGAGGGCGCCCTCAAGGCCTTCGGCAGCCCCCGCCGCCCCGTGTTTGACTGGGACCGCACTTAACACACGCACACACGCACACACACGCACACACCCGCCACAGGAGCCCTCATGGCCAGCATCGACTACGACTCCAAGATCCCCAACAACGTCAACCTCAGCGACGACCGCCGCCTGCAGCGCGCCCTCGAGGAGTGGCAGCCCAACTTCATCGACTGGTGGATGGAGATGGGCCCCGACGGCTTCCAGGCGGACGACGTGTACCTCCGCACCGCCGTGAGCGTGGAGAAGGACGGCTGGGCGCACTTTGGGCACGTGAAGATGCCCGACTACCGCTGGGGGATCTTCTTGGCGCCCACGGAGGGGGAGCGCAAGGTGAACTTCGGCGACCACATGGGCGAGGACGCGTGGCAGCAGGTGCCGGGCGACTACCGCAACGCCCTCCGCCGCATCATCGTCACGCAGGGCGACACGGAGCCGGCGAGCGTGGAGCAGCAGCGCCAGCTCGGGCACTCGGCGCCGTCGCTCTACGACCTCCGCAACCTGTTTCAGGTGAACGTGGAGGAGGGGCGCCACCTCTGGGCGATGGTGTACCTGCTCCACAGCTACTTTGGGCGCGACGGGCGCGAGGAGGCGGAGGCGCTGCTGGCGCGCCGCAGCGGCGACAGCGACAGCCCGCGCATCCTCGGCGCCTTCAACGAGCCTATCGCTGACTGGCTGAGCTTCTTCTGCTTCACCACCTTCACCGACCGCGACGGCAAGTACCAGCTCCGCGCCCTCGCCGAGAGCGGCTTTGACCCCCTCGCGCGCACCTGCACCTTTATGCTCACCGAGGAGGCGCACCACATGTTTGTGGGGCAGACCGGCGTGGAGCGCATCCTGCGCCGCACGGCGGAGGCCACGCGCGGCGGGGCGGACCCCAAGGCGGCGGGGGTGGTCCCCTTTGAGATGGTGCAGCGGGCGGTGAACCTGTGGTACTCGCTCTCGCTCGACCTGTTCGGCGGCGAGGACTCGAGCAACGCGGCGCTGTTCTTTGGGGCGGGGCTCAAGGGGCGCGACCTCGAGCACAAGCTCGACGAGCACCGCGCCCTCGAGCAGCGCTACACGCTCGAGCGCGTGGTGGGCGACCGCCTCGTCAAGGAGGACGTGCCCCTGCGCCGCGCCATGAACGAGGTGCTGCGCGACGCCTACGTCAACGACTGCGAAAAGGTGGTGCGCTCTTGGAACCGCGCCCTAGAGGAGGTGGGCAGCGACCTCCGCGTCGCCCTCCCGAGCCGCCGCTTCAACCGCGCGCAAGGGCTGTACGCCGGCATGCACTTCACGCCTGACGGCGAGATGACCTCCGCGCAGGCGTTTGAGACGAATCGCGCCGCGTGGCTCCCCACCGACGAGGACCGCGCCTACATGCGCTCCCTGCAGACGCGCGCCTACACCAAGCCCGGCGAGTTCGCCCCCTGGATCTCCCCCCCCACCCGCGGCATCGACGGGCAGCCCGTGGACTTTGAGTACGTCAAGTTCTGTCGCTGAGGGCGGGGCGGGCTGGGTGGTCTACGTCCTCCGCAGCGCCAGCGCCGACCTGCGCTACGTAGGCTGCACCGCCGACCTCCCCCGCCGCCTCCGCCAGCACAACGGCGACCTCGCCGGCGGCGCCCGCTTCACGCGCCGCGGGCGCCCGTGGGCGGTGGCGCGCGTCTATGGGCCCTTCGCGGGGCGCGGGGAGGCGCAGCGGGCGGAGCGGGCGGTCAAGCGCCTGCGGGGGGCGGCGCGGGAGGGGGCGGCGGGGGCGCGGGCGGCGGGGGGGGCGCTCAGCGCAGAGGCACCCGTCGAGGCGCCCCCGCGCGCCCGCCACCCCAGCACCACACCTCCCCCTCCGCCGTGACGCCGCACACCTCGCTCGCCGTCCGCCCAAGAGAGACGAAGCGCCGCTTGGGGCCGGGCACGCGCTGCGGCGAAACCACGTCCCCCGCGCGCTCACGCGCCTCGAGCGCGCGGATGTGGCGGTGGTCGCCGTCGCACTCGCTGATGCACTTGAGCTGCTGGGCGAAGACGTGGCTGCTCTCGTCGTGGCCCGGGAGCGGCTCAACGCCCCAGGCGCACGCCTCCTTGCACTGCTTGAGGACGCTCTGCGTCACGGGCGCGTAGCGGCTGCGCTGCGCGCCCATGTAGCCGCGGAGGTCGGGCGGGGGGAAGCGGTAGCCCTTGGGGGCCACGCACACCCCCGAGGCGCACTCGCCCCAGCACTTGGCCGCGCCGTCGCGGGTCAAGAGGCAGGCGTTGTCGCCGTTCGTCTGCGCGTGGAGGCAGGTGGCCGTGGGGCCCGCGTCGGGCACCTCGCGCGCCACGAGGTCCTCATAAGGGCGCAGCTGCCCGCAGGCGAGCGGAGCGCCCCGCCCGCCTTGACACCAGAGCGCGCCGTCAGCGGTGATGAAGTAGGTCGTTGTTCGTCCCGCAAACACCTGGCGCACGGGGCGCGCCGTGGGGACGCGCGCTAGGCGCCCGTCTCCCGGCGGGCGCCACGCGCGCTCGCCCCTGAGGGCGCCGAGGGGGTTCAAGTAGTCCTTCATCATCGACGTCTCCCCCCAGCACCACAGCTCACCGGCGCCCCGCGCCACGCACCCGCCGCGCCCCTCGTCCGCTAGCCCGTCGGCGAGGGACAGGTCGAGCACGGGGCGGGGGAGCGCCTTGATGAGGTTGGCGGCCCCAAACGCCCACTCCTGCATCGCCCCTTTCCCCTCTAGCCCGTCGAGCGGCGTGGGCTTCCCCCAGCAGTACACCGCGCCGTCAGCGCTCAGCGCGCAGAAGGTCTGACCGCGCGCCACGACGCGGGCGGCGCGAGAGAGGCCCTGCACGTACTGAGGGCGCGCGCTCCCCTGGCGAGATGGATTCCCCAGCTCCCCGTACGAGTTGTCGCCCCAGCACACCACATGCCCGCTCTCGATGAGCGCGCAGGCGGCCGTGGAGCCCACCGCCACCTGCGTCACGCGCGCCCCCTTGGGGAGCCCAGCGACGCGGCGGGGCGTGGCGCTCGGGGTCCTCAGCGCGGCGTGGGCGGCGACCCCCCAGCAGTGCACCGCCCGCCCGCCCTCCGTCACCGCGCACAGCGCGTCACGCGCGCCGGCGAGCGAGGGCCCCGGGGGCAGCTTGGGCACCACGCGCGCGCCGCGCGGCCCGGAGTCCCGCGGCGCGCTCGGCTGCCCGTAGGGGCCGGCGAGGCGCGCGGCGCGCTGGGGCGCCGCGCAGGCGAAGAGCGCGAGCGCCGCGCAGGCGAAACGCGAGACCGCCGCGAGGAGGCGCGGTCGCTGACGGATGGGATGCGTCACGGGTCGTCTCCCTCACCAGATGTCGTCTCCGTCTCGGACACCGCGCCCCGCGTGAGGGGCGCGGGAGGGGGCGCCAGCGCGCTAAACCGCGCGTAGGGCCCCAGCCCCCCCTGCGCCGGCAGCGGCGCCGCGGCGCTCACCGCGTGCAGCACGAGGGCGCGGCGGGGGCGGGCGGCGCGGTTGCGCAGGGACCTGTGCAGCAGGGCGCCGTGGAAGCACAGCGCGTCGCCCGGGGCGAGGGGCGGGAGCAGCGGCGGGCGGGCGCGGAGGCGGGCGTCGAGCGCCTCCCCAAAGCACTCGGGGGTGCCGTCAAACTCGTCGGCGTCGGCGCAGGGGCGCGAGGGGAGCAGGGGGCCCTCGTGACTCCCCGGCGCCACCCACAGCCCGCCGTTCTCCTCGCCGGCGGCGTCGATGGCCACCCACACCCCGAGCAGCGAGCGGTCGGGGGTGGGCAAGAAGCGCTCGTCTTGGTGCCACGCCTGCCCCGGCGCCCCCGGCGGCTTAAAGAAGAGCATCGCCTGCGCCCAGCGCGCCCCCTCGCCGAGGAGCGCGTCGCGGAGCGCCGTGAGCGGGGCGGACTCCAGCAGCGCCGCCGCGGCGGGCGAGACGGCGTGGGGCGCGTGCGCCGACAGCAGCGCCCCCCGCGCCCCCGGCGGCAGGCGGTGCGGGTGCCCCGCCGGCAGCGCCCCCTGCGCGCTCAGCGCCGGCAGCGCCGCCCACACCTCCGCCGCCGCCCGCGCGAGCGCCTCGGCGGGCAGGAGGGCGCGCGCCACGCAGTAGCCGTCTCGCGCGTACGCCGCCCGCAGCTCCTCGCTCGTGGGCTCCGCGCCCGTGGGCGCCGCGCTCGTGGGCGCCGCGCCGCGCAGAGCGCCCTCAGTCACAGCGCAGGGCCCCCGCCGCCGTCTGCCCCGGCGCGAGGCAGGCGGGGAGGCGCACGCCGGCGGGGTAGTCGCACAGCGCGCAGCGCTCTTGGGCGCCGCAGTCGGCGTCGGCGTGGCAGAGGCGCACGCCGGCGCAGCTGGCGGGGGCGCCGCAGGCGTAGCTGATGGAGAAGCCCACCGAGAGGCAGCACGCCTCCCCGGCGCCGCACTCCTCGGGGCCGTCGCACGCCTGCGCCGACTCGCCGAACTGGCAGGCGTTGAGCCCCGCGCGGCAGGTGGCCCCAAAGATCCCCGCGCAGCACGAGCTCGCGCTCAGGTCGCAGCTCGAGTCGCCGCAGGACACCACGCCGTCGGCGGGCTCGCCGTAGAGCCCGCCCTGCGCGCCGCCCTGCGCGCCGCCCTGCGCGCCGCCCTGCGCGCCGCCCTGCTCGCCGCCCTGCCCGCCGCCCTGCCCGCCGCCCTGCCCGCCGCCGATGGGCGTCGTCCGCTGCTCGCAGCTCAGCGCCCCCGGCGCCGTGACCCCCGGGGCGCTGCAGATGGTGATGGTGGCGTCGCCTGGGTATGTGCAGGCTAAGCAGAGCCGCCCGTCGCCGCACTCCGCGTCGAGGTGGCACAGCTCCGCCGAGCCGAACCCCGTGCACGCGTCGCCGCAGCTCGCCCCCGCGGGGAACGACACGCAGCAGCGCTGCCCGTCGCAGTCCTCGGGGCCGTCGCACGCCTGCGGCGCGCTCCCGAGCGGGCAGCCGCCCTGCGCGCAGGTGGCGCCGGAGAGCCCCACGCAGCAGGTGTTGGCGGTGACGTCGCAGCTCACGCCGCCGCAGGTCACCTCGCCGGGCGTCCCGGGAGTCTGGGTCGCGGGCTCGCCGCCCTGCCCGCCGCCCTGCCCGCCGCCCTGCCCGCCGCCCTGCCCGCCACCCTGCCCGCCGCCCTGCCCGCCGCCCTGCGCCCCCGCCTCTCCGCCGCCCACCGGGCCCGCCCCCGCGCTCTCCTCAAAGGACTCCACGCGCTCCGCGAAACAGCGGACCACCTCATCCCCAAACGCCGCCGCGTCGCCCTCCCCCGCCGCCTCCTTGAGCTGCGCCGTCACGAAGTGGTGGATCACGGGCCACGCGCGCTCCGGGGGCAGGTCGGTGGGGCGGCAGCCGTCCTGCGCGAGCGTGGCGACGAGGGCGGGCACCTCGAGCCCGTAGGTGGAGGCCACCGCGATGAGCCCCCCCTGCTCGCGCGCGATCATGCAGATGTCGCTGAAGGCGAGGTGCCCCGCGCCCCCCACGAGCAGCTTGCGCTTGGGGCCCGTCTGCGCCGCGTAGCCCGCCTCCACCTGCGGGGGGCGCGCGAGGGAGTCGGTGGTGCCGCCCAGGATCATAAACGGCTTCACCGGCCCCGCCCCAAAGCCCGCCCCGGCGAGCGCCACCCACGCGCCCACGGCGGGCTCGGCGGCCACGTTGACGGCGGTGGCGGTGCCCATGGAGTGGCCCATCACGCTCACGCGGCGCAGGTCCACGGCGCCAGCGAGGGGGCCGCCGGCGGCGCTCCACCCCGGCAGCGCCGCCAGCGTGGCGCGCATCAGCTCGGGGCCGCGGTCCCCCGAGGGCACGCCGCCGCCGAGGATGACGGGCAAGTGAATCCCGCTGTTCTCGGCGGACGTGACCACAAAGCCCCAGGAGGCGAGGTGCGCGAGCAGCGCCGACGACTGCAGGCGGTAGCCGGCGAGCCCGTGGGCGAACAGCACCACCGGGAAGCTCCCCGGCACCGCGGGCAGCTCCTCGTAGGCGCTCATCTCGAACCCCGGGACATCCGCCTCGGGGATCGACGCGGCGACCTCGGCGGGGAGCCACTCTCGCATCGTGTACTTGGCGCGCGCGCGCCCCGCCTCGCTCCCCGGGGTGGCGGGGTACCACACCGCCACGGGCGTGCCGTCCACGTCGAGCTCGCGGAAGCCCACGGGGTGGGGGCCAGCCGCCTCAAAGGGCGCGGGGGCGCAGGGCGCCTCAGCGCCCGCGCCCTGCCCGGCGCCCTGCCCGGCGCCCTGCCCGGCGCCCTGCCCGGCGCCCTGCCCGGCGCCCTGCCCCGCGCCCTGCCCGGCGCCCTGCCCCGCGTCCTGCCCGGCCTCGGTGATGTTGATGTTGAGCGGCGCTTGGCGAGGCTCGTCGTCGCAGGCGCTGAGGGCGAGCGCTAGGGGGAGCGCTAGGGGGAGCGCCAGGGGGAGCGCCCGGGGGAGCGCCCGGGGGAGCGCCCGGGGGCGCGGCGGGGAGAGAGCGTCTTGCGTCATCTTTGAACCTTTGTTATAAAACGGGCGTGCGACTGAGCCGCCGCCAAAGTCATCATACTTTCAGGGGGCTGCGCAACTCAATGACGCGTCTCGCGTGACACACAGCGTGACACACAGCGTGACACACAGCGTAACGCGCCTCAGCGGCGCCCCCAAAAGAGACGCGCGCGCCCTCGCGAGGTCGCGCCGCTGCGCAAGAACCACGCCCCCCAACGGAGCCCCGCCCCCATGCCCCGCGCCGCCCTCACCGCCCTCGCCCTCCTCGCCGCCGCGCTCACGCTCTCGCCCCTGAGCGCCTGCGGTGACGACGCGCCCCCCGCGGCGCTCCGGTTTCGCCGCGTGACCTTTGACGCCGACGCCTACGGCCCCGCCTTCACCACCGTCGCCGACCTCAACGGCGACGGGCGGCTCGACATCGCCGTGAGCGGCTTTGGGCCCGTGCAGGAGGCGGCGGGGCGGGGGGAGGTGCCGCCGGGGGAGGTGGCGGTGTACTACCAAGGCGCGAGTCTGGCGGAGTGGCGGCGGGAGGTGGCGCTGCCGCGCGAGGCGGGGGTGCGCCTCCCTCAAGAGCTCACGGTGGAGGACGTCGACGGGGACGGGGACGCCGACATCGCCCTCGGCTCGGGCTTCTTGCTCTGCGGCCTGTTCTCCGCCGGCGGCGCGTGCGGTGGGCTGCTGTGGCTCGAGCGCCGCGATGGGGAGTGGGTGCGCCGCGACGTGCTCCCGCCCAACCAGCGCCGCTTCTATCACACGGCGCTCTTTGCGGACCTCGACGGCGACGGGGTGCGCGACCTCATCACGGTGGCGGAGGACCGCCGCGTGGCGCAGGGCTTCTTGGAGCAGGAGGCGGAGGCGCAGTGGTTTAGGGGCGACGCGGCGCTCCCGGCGCGCTTTGAGGCCACGCCGCGCGTGATCGGGCCCGGGCTCGGCAGCCTGCCCTCCCTGCGCGACATGGACGGCGACGGCGACCTCGACGTGGTGAGCGCGGAGTACTTTGCGGGGCTCGGCGCCTCGCTCGCCTGGTACGAGCAGGTGCGCGCCCCGGTGGCGGGGGCGGCGCCGAGCGACCCGCTGGGCTACGCGGGGGAGTGGAGGCGCCACGTGATCGACGCGGAGAGCGGGCCGGCGATTCAGGGCTCGTGGGTGCCCGAGCTCTTTGGTCCAGGCTCGGGGGGCGCCCTCGTGGGCAGCAACCACACCAACACGCTGAGCGACCCCGACGACCCGCGCGAGGGCGTGTTCGCCCTTGAGTCCACCGCCGATCCCCGCGCGCCGTGGCGGCGCACGCAGCTCTCGGCGGGCATCCAGAGCCAGAATCCCGCGGGGGGGCAGGCGGCGCCGGGGCCCTTTGGGTGGGGCGACGCCGACGGGGACGGCGACGTGGACCTGCTCGTGCTCGGCGACGCCGACCCGCGCGTCTTCCTGCTAGAGCAGCGCCCCGGGCGCGAGTTCGTCACCCACGTGCTCGACGAGGGCCTCCCGCAGGCGGGGGGCGGCAAGGTGGTGGACCTCGACGGGGACGGGGCGGCGGAGCTGCTGGTGAGCTCGTTTGAGGGGGACGCGATTTACCTCTATGTGCGCGATTCGAGCGGCGCGCACCCCCTCGCCACCGAGGGGCCCGCCGCCCCCGCCGCCCCGCCGCCCCCGCGCGCGCCCAAGGACGCCCTCTTCACCGTGGAGTACGACGGTCCCGCTCGCGGCGACGTGCGCGCGCTGCTCTTTGAGGGGGACGTGGCGCTCAGCGACCTGCGCGGCGACGCCCCCCCCGCCCCCCTCGCCGCCCAGACGCTCACGGCGCCCACCTTCCCGCTCAGCGTCGATTTTAAGGGCCTCGCCCCCGCCCGCCACACCGTTTTTGCCTACCTCGACCTCGGCGCGCCGAGCCCGGGCGGCCCCGGCGACGAGGACCTCGGCGCGCGCCGCGCCTTCACGCCGCCCTCCCTCGGGCGCGCCCCCCTCACCCTCGGGCTCGTGCAGGAGGAGGCGCCCGCGGAGACGCGCCGCCCGGCGCGCGTGAGCGTCACCGTCCGCTACGCCCCCCCCCTCCCCGCTCCGCCCCCCCCCGGGGGGCTCAACCTGGTGGTGGGCTTCTATGAGCGCGAGCCCATCGCCGGCCCCCCCTCCTTCCCCCGCGTCACGCCCGTGACCCGCTTCCCGCAGGAGCTAACCTTTGAGGGCGTGCCCGGCGGGCGCTATTTCGCCTACGCCTTCCTCGACCTCGTGGAGCCCTACTCCACCTTCTACGTGGACCCCCTCGACGCCTCCGGCCAGTCGCCCTTCTTTGAGGTGGACGGCGAGGATGTGCGCGCGGAGGTGGAGCTGGCGGTCCCGTAGCGCCGCGCGCCCCTCGCGCCCTGCGCGTCCCGCTCGCCCCGCTCGCCCCGCTCGCCCCGCTCGCCCCGCTCGCCCCGCTCGCCCCGCTCGCCCCGCTCGCCCCGCTCGCCCCGCTCGCCCCGCTCACCCCGCTCGCCCCGCTCGCCCCGCTCGCCCCGCTCGCCCCGCTCGCCCCGCTCTCAAAGGAGATCTCTCATGCCTCTGTACCCCCGCCGCGCGCCCCACCCCCTCGGTGAGCGCCTGCCGCCGTGCGCCTCGCGGCGCGTCGTCACGCCTCGCCCGCTCGCGCTCCCGCTCGCTGCCCTGCTCGCCGCCCTGCTCGCCACTGGCTGCGGGGGCGAGCAGGAGGGGGGCGAGCAGGAGGGGGGCGAGCAGGAGGGGGGCGCGGGGGGGGCGGGTGGGGCGGGGCTGCCGAGCTACCCCGCCGGCGTGCGCAACCACTGCCGCAGCAACCCCGTGTCCGCCCCCAACGCCCTGTGCGCCTCGGTGCTCCTGCCCGCTGACCTCCCCGGCGCGCCCGTGCAGGTGAGCTTTCACTTCTTTGCGCAGCTCCCGCCCATGGGGCCCCCCACGCGCTTTGGGGTGGAGATCAAGGACGCCGCGGCGCTCGCCGAGTTCAGGGCGGGCTACGAGGTCCCCATCACGCTCACCAACGCGCCCTCGTCGGGGGACTACCACCCCTACGTGGTGCTGTATTTCGAGGGGGGCGGGGCGCGCACCTGGATCCCTGTGCCGGGGGTGGACTACGTGGGGCAGCTCGCGGGGGGGATGCCGCTCACCTTCACGGGGGATGCGGTCAACCTCGAGGAGCCCCTCGCGGCTGAGAGGGTGGAGTGATGCGCCGCTCAGCAGTTCAGCGCCCTCAGCACGCCGCGCCCCTCGCCGCGCCCCTCGCCGCGCCCCTCGCCGCCTTGGCCGCCGCGGCGCTCATCGCCTCTTGTGACTCGGGGGCGCAGGGCGGGGCGCAGGGCGGGGCGCAGGGCGGGGCGCAGGGCGGGGCGCAGGGCGGGGCGTGGGCGAGCTACGCCCCCACCGCCCCCACCGGCGATGTGCTCGCGCTCCTCACCACCGCCCCCTTCCGCTACCCAGACCGCGCCTGCCGCCCCCTGAGCGAGCTGTCCGCCTTTGGCCCGCTGCCCGCCAGCGCGCAGGTGGAGGTGAGCGCGGAGGGGGTGGAGCAGGTGTGCGTGTGGCAGAGTCACGTGGGCAACGCCCCCGAGGGAATCCCCTACAACGCCATCGGCAGCTGCGACCTCCCCTTCACGCAGGGCCCCTCGTGGTTCGTGCCGCCCGCCCGCGTCCACGAGAGCGACGCCGCCCTGCTCGACGACCCCGCCTACCGCGCCGAGCACGACTGGACGCAGGCGCAGATCCGCAGCTCTGGCTGCGCCTGCTGCCACGCATCGAGCATAGGCTCAGGCAACGTGAGCGGCTGGGACGTCGACGCGCCGGGGGTGTGGACCGACAACCTCAGCGCCGCCCGCCTCCTCCTGCTCAGCGGCGTCATCGAGGGCGACGAGCTGTTTTCGGAGTACGCCCCCGAGGAGAATCACGGATTTAGCCGCGCGGGGGCGATGATGGCGAGCACCGACCCGGCGCGCCTCACGCGCTTCTTCCTCGCCGAGTTCGAGCGCCGCGGCGGGGGCATGGAGGACTACGCCCTCGCCGACGGGCGCATCGAGGCGCTCTTTGGGCGCTTTGAGCTCGCCAGCGAGGAGTGCCGCGCGGGGGTGGAGGGGCTCGTGGACGGGCGCCTCCGCTGGGAGGGCGAGGCGGCGCGGCAGGTGTATGTGCAGGAGGCGGAGAGCGCCCTGCCCGGCTTCCCGCCGCGCCTCGACCGCCCCGCCGGCACCACCTGGGCGCTCTACGTGGACGCCGACGGGGCGCCCGTCTCCTCGGGGGCGCTCGCGCTCGGCGACGTGCCCGCGGGGGCGCGGCAGGTGGTCCCCGAGGAGGGGGCGCCGCGCCTAGAGTCGGGGCGGCGCTATCGGCTCTTTGTGACGGGGGACTTTATGCGCCCCCCCTACGCGAGCTGCTTGTTTACGGCGCCCTAGGTGGGTACAAAGAGAGGGCAGCGAGCCAGCCGCCTCGGCGCTAAATCGCTAAGATGGCTTGCGATTTACCCTCTACGCCCCTCCGCCGTGAGTCGCCATGACGCCCTCTCCGACCTCTACGCGCGCCCCCTCGCGCGCTCCCGCAGCGCCCTTTCCCGTGTCCTCGCGGCGGCGCGGCGCCCTGCCGCTCACCCTGCCGCTCGCCCTGCCGCTCGTCCTGCGGCTCACCCTCCCGCTCGCCCTCCCGCTCGCCCTCCCGCTCGCCCTCCCGCTCGCTCTCTGCGCCTGCGCTCCGGAGGACGCTGAGGGGGAAGAAGGCGGGGGGGGGGCGAGGGGGGGGGCGAGGGGGGCGCTCGGCAAGGAGGACGCCTGGCGCGAGGCGCTCACCCCCGCCGACCCGCTCGCCGCCGCCGCTGTCCGGCTCTCCCTCGGCGAGCTCCACGGGGAGCCGGTGACGGCGGAGGCGCTCCTCGGCGAGCGCTTCACGGCGCCGGCGCCCGCCCTGCGGCTCGAGGCCAGCGGCGAGGTGCGCGAGGGCCTCAGCGGCACGCTCGCCGCCCGCCGCCTGCTCGCGCGCGGGCGAGAGGGCGCGCTGCGTGTGGACGCCTATGAGGCGCGCGGCGACCTCAGCCCCCTGCGCCTGGTGGGCGCCGGCGCGCCGCCCGGCCTCGCCCTGCCTTTCGCCCTGAGCGCCGGCGCCGAGGTGCGCTTTAGCCGCCTCTTTGAGACGCAGGAGGAGGCCGACCGCGCCCGCCCGCTCACCCCCCTCGACCTGCCCTTTGACGTGGCGCGCGCCCTCGCGCTCCCCGAGGGGGCGGTGGTGGAGGCGCCGCTGACGGCGCAGGTGAGTCTCAGCGTGAGCGGGCAGCTCCTCTCGGCGCTCGCCTCCCGCGCCCCCGCTCTCTCGCCGCTGCTCTCCACCTCCGCCACGGGGCTGCTGTCGGGGGCGGCGCAGGGCGCGCTGCTGCTCCGCGGCGAGACGCGGGTGCTGGTGGCGCGCCACGAGGGGGCGTGGGTGCGCCTGCGCGTGGGGTCGAGCTCGTCGTCGCGCGCGTCCGCCGGGGCGACCGTGAGCGCCGGCCTGAGCGCGCGCGCCGCCTTTGTGCCCTCGGCGCGCGTGGAGCGGGCGCGGGCGCTCAAGGACGCCCTGCTCGCCTGGGGGCGCCGCCCCTCGGGGTGGGTCAAGGCGGCGCGCGCGCGCCTCGACGAGCTGTCGCGGGGCCTGCCGCGCGCCCTGCAGCTCGCCCTGCGCGACGTGGAGCTCGCGGAGGGGCCGCCGGCGCGCGCGGAGGCGCTCCGCGCGGCGAGCGCCGTGGCGGACGACGCCCTTGAGCTGCTCGAGCGGGGCGAGGGCGCGGCGGAGGCGCTGGAGGCGTGGCTCGCTGAGGCGGTGGAGCGCCGCCTCGGCGCCGTGGACGCCGCCCTCAACCCGCTCTTTGACCGCGTGCGCCGCTACAGCGAGCGGGCGCTCAACCTCTCGGCGAGCGTGTCGCTCGACGCCGAGGTCACGCGCGCCCTCCGCGCCTCGGGCGACTACCTCCTCGACCTGAGCGCCCCCGAGGGCCGCCTCGCCTTCGAGGCCGCCCTGAGCGGCGCGGCGCGCTGGGAGGGGCTGGTGACGGAGGGCGCCCTCGCCGGCTGGAGCGCCGAGGGCTTCATCGACCTCACCCTCGCGCAGGCGCTCGCCGAGGAGGGCGCGGCGGGCGTGCGCCTCCTCAGCCGCGCCGCCCTCAGCGACGAGGGCGCCGAGGTGCGCGTGCGCGCCGCCGCCCCCCTCCTCGCCGCCACCGCCACCCGCGCCGCCGCCCGCCGCGCCCTCACCGTGGAGACGGCGGAGGGCGGCGCGGCGCGCTGGGGGGCGGAGCTGTGGCGCGTGCAGCGCGAGCTGCGCGCGGGGCCCGTGGAGGAGGCGGAGGCGCTGGCGAGCGGTCTGGTGTATCCGCTTGAGGAGGGCGCGGGGGGCGGCGGCGCGGGGTGGCGCGAGGGGGCCTATTGGCTCTCGTGGCGTCGCCGCTGGCCCGCCCACGAGTCCACGCCCGTGTCGCGCGCGCTCGGCGAGGCGCTCAACCTCACCGGCGCCGCCGGCCTCGCCCTCGGCGTCCCCGCCCTCTTCTTGGAGGAGGCGCCCGGCGCCCTCAGCGCCCGCGTGACGCTCACCCTGCGCGGCGCGCTGCTCGACGCCCTCTTTGAGCGCGCGGACCCCGACCTGCTGTGGGAGGCGGCGGCGCGTGCGGCGGTGGGCTTTGACAACACCTTCGGGCTGCCCTTCCTCGGCGCCCTCTCGCGCCCCGCGGGCCTCTCGCCGCGCGCGTCGGCGTCCTGTGACGCCATCGCCTACCACTGGGGGCTCAAGTACTGCTGGGTGGTGGAGGAGGAGCTGGTGGCGCCCCTCATGGCGCTGCGCGCCTCGGCGCGCCAGGGCGCGGCGCGCGTGGAGGCGCAGCGCGACCTCCTCGCCGCCCTCTACGGGCGCACCCTCCTGCTCAACCCCGTGGGGGCGCGCGTGGTGGCGCGCGTCCTTTCGGAGCTGGCGGCGCTGTGGGCGGCGGAGGTGGGGGTGGAGGTGGGAGCGCTGCTGGGGCTGTCGGCGCGCCTCGAGCACCCCACGCGCCCTGCGGCGCTCACCGCGTCGGAGCTCGGGGGGGGGCTGGGGGTGGCAGAGGGGGTGGCGGAGTGGCTCGGGCTGGCGGAGGGCGTGGAGCTCTGAGGGCGCGGGGGCGCTATAGAGGAGATGTGCCCATAGATGTGCTACAGAGGTGCCAGGCTCTTATGATGCCAGGCTCTTATGATGTGTGGATGAAATATGAGGATTTCCCCCTCATGGCGCCCCGCTGCTCAGCGCTCGCCTCAGTTCTCGTTAAGCCCTCTTTAAGCTCTCTTTAAGCTCTCTTTAAGCTCTCTTTAAGCTCTCTTTAAGATCTTGTTTTATTTAGACAGATTGTTATTTAATC